>JAGDBR010000076.1 GCA_017958935.1 Lachnospiraceae bacterium
AATTCTACCATATTTATCTCCTATCGAGGATAACGGTTTTTCTTTCTTTAGGGCTTGGTGTCAGCACGCCCTTATTAAACAGAACCGTATCTTCCCGCCGTTTGACCGGCCGGAAGAAAAAATCGGAGTATAGTTTATCAGAACTTGATCCGATCTGCGGACAGGTACTTCATTACCATGAGCGCGATCTTGAACATGATCGCGTCGTCGAAGACGCGCAGGTCGAGGCCCGTGTTCTTCTGCAGCTTGTCCAGCCGGTAGACCAGGGTGTTGCGGTGGATGTAGAGCTGCCTGGACGTCTCGGAAACGTTGAGGTTGTTCTCGAAGAACTGGGCGATCGTCGTCAGCGTCTCCTCGTCGAAGTCTTCGGGCGACTGATCCTTGAAGATCTCCTCGATGAACATCTTGCACATCGGGATCGGCAGCTGGTAGATCAGGCGGCCGATGCCGAGGCTCGTGTAGGAATAGACGTCCTGTTCGCTGTTGAAGATCTTGCCGACCGCCATCGCGAGTTTCGCTTCCTTGAAGGAATTCGAGACCTTGCGGATCTCGTCGGCGACCTTGCCGTAGGAGACGTGGACGTTCGACAGTGCTTCGGTGTTCAGCATGTCGACGATCGTCTCGGCGATCCGGTTCAGTTCCTTTCCGCCTTCGGTCTCCAGCTCCTTCACGAGCACGATGTCGTTCTCGTCGATCGGCATGACGAAGTCGTTGTTCTCTTCGGTAAACAGGGTCTTCAGCACCGCCAGCGCGTTCGTGTCGTCGCGGTCCTTTGTCTCGATCAGGAAGGCTACGCGGTGCGCGTGCGTGTCGATGCCGATCTGCTTCGCGCGGTTGTAGATGTCCACGAGCAGCAGGTTGTCCATCAGCAGGTTCTTGATGAAGCTGTCCTTGTCGAAACGTTCCTGGTCCTGCGCCTGGAGATTCTGAAGCTGAAGGGCCGCGAAGCGGACCGCCATCTTGCCGTTCTCCGTGCCCGGACCCTCGGCCACGTATTCCGTGCCGCCGCTGCCGGCGACCTGCTGGTAGGCGAAGCCGTTCGCCATGTAGAATTCTTCCCGTTCCCCGGCCTCGGCCGTGAACTGCCGGAATTTCTCCGACTTGAAGACTCCCGTATCCGTGACGGCCGTGCCGTCCGGCAGGTAGACAGAGACCTTCGCGCCGGTAATGTCCCCGACTTTCGCCAGCATATCCATGATGACCTGATTCGAAACCATATCATACCTCCCCGTCTGGGCATAATTACACTTTTACGAATACATTATAGCAAATTCAAGTCAAAAACAAAAGGGGAAATCTACGAAATTCAGGGCATAAAAAAGGGAGCGTGTGAATTCACACGCTCCCTTTCGGGGTATTCCCTGCCGCTTAGAACAGCGCAGCCTCCGTATCGACGTCGAACGCATGGATCTTGTCCATGTTGATCGCGAACGTGACTTCGGAGTTCGTGCGGGCCGTCGTGTCCGGAGACACACGGGCCGTAACGTTCGTGGTGTCAAGGTCGACATACAGGAAGACTTCAGCACCGAGCAGCTCGTAAACACGAACGACAGAGTTGATCGTGTTCGGCGTGCCTGCCGGAACTTCCGTCAGATCTTCCGGACGGAAACCGAAGCAGATGGTCTTGCCGACATAGCCGCCGTCTCTGAGGATCTGGCCCTTGTCTGCCGGGAGGACGATCTTCTCGCCGTCAGGCAGCACGACCGCGACTTCGCCGTTGTCTTCGACCGGGCAGTCGATCAGGTTCATCTGCGGAGAGCCGATGAAGCCGGCGACGAACTTGTTCTGCGGATGTGCGTACAGCTCGTTCGGGCTGTCGACCTGCTGGATGACGCCGTCCTTCATGACGACGATTCTGGTACCTAACGTCATAGCCTCGGTCTGGTCATGCGTGACGTAGATCATCGTCGCGCCCAGGCGCTGATGCAGTTTGGAGATCTCGATACGCATCGCGACACGAAGTTTCGCATCCAGGTTCGAGAGCGGCTCGTCCATCAGGAAGACCTTCGGGTTACGGACGATGGCGCGGCCCATGGCGACACGCTGTCTCTGGCCGCCGGAAAGAGCCTTCGGCTTACGGTCAAGCAGCGGCTCCAGGTCCAGGATCTTCGCAGCTTCATGAACAGCCTTGTCGATCTCTGCCTTCGGGACTTTGCGCAGCTTCAGACCGAATCCCATGTTGTCGTAGACCGACATATGCGGATACAGCGCGTAGTTCTGGAAGACCATCGCGATATCGCGGTCCTTCGGCTCCACGTCGTTGACGAGCTTGCCGTCGATGTAGCACTCGCCGCCGGAAATCTCTTCAAGACCCGCGATCATACGCAGAGTGGTGGACTTACCGCAGCCGGACGGACCGACGAAGATGATGAATTCTTTGTCTTCGATCTCAAGGTTGAAGTCTTTGACCGCGACGAATCCGTTCGGGTACTGCTTGGTAACGTTACGTAAAGATAAACCTGCCATTTAATTAATTCCTCCCTAATTAGATATGGTTATCTCTATTACCGATAGATTCATTTTACCGATTCGGGAAGCAAATTGCAATTGGCTCTTTTCATAAAAAGAACTTGCGTTTTTGGTTAAGTTGCCGAAGAATCGCAATCGTTTTCCGCACCCCTCTTCCGGTGCCCGTCAGAGGGCGAGACGGTTCAGATGCCAGATGTCCTGCACGTACTCGGAGATCGTGCGGTCGGACGAGAACTTGCCCGAACGGGCCGTCTGCAGCATGGCCATCCTCGTCCAGCTGTCGCGGTCCTTGTACGCTTCGTTGACGCGCATGTGCGCCTCGTGATAGGACATCATGTCCTTCAGGATGAAGTAGGTGTCCGGGCGCTGGCCGCCGGTGCCGTAGAGCAGGCTGTCGTAGATCTCGCGGAAACGGTTCGGGTCTTCCGGCGAATAGGTGCCGTTCACGAGCTGCAGCATGGCAATGCGGATGTCGTCGTTGCCGTAGTAGATCGCGAGCGGATCGTAGCCGCCCTCCCGCTCGTAGCGGATGATCTCGTCGGACGTGCAGCCGAAGATGAACGCGTTCTCCTCGCCGACTTCCTCGACGATCTCGATGTTCGCGCCGTCCATCGTGCCCAGCGTCGGGGCGCCGTTCAGCATGAACTTCATGTTCGAGGTGCCGGAGGCTTCCTTCGAGGCCGTGGAGATCTGCTCGGAGACGTCGGCCGCCGCGATGATGATCTCGGCGTTCGAGACCTTGTAGTCCTCGATGAAGACGACCTTGATCTTGCCTTCGATCGACTCGTCGTTGTTGATGACGTCCGCGACCGCGTTGATCAGCTTGATCGTCAGCTTCGCGCGGGCATAGCCGGAGGCCGCCTTCGCGCCGAAGATGAAGGTGTGCGGATAGTAATTGTTGAAGAAGTCGCGGTCGTCGCGCAGCCGGTTATAGAGCATCATGATGTGCAGGATGTTCATCAGCTGGCGTTTGTATTCGTGCAGACGCTTGACCTGCACGTCGAAGATCGAATCCGGGTCGACCGTGATGCCGTTGTGTTCCAGGATGTACGCCGCGAGGCGCTCCTTGTTCCGGCGCTTGATCGAGGCGAATTCCGCGACGGACGCCGGATCACCGATGTACGGCTCGAGCCCGCGCATCTTCGACAGGTCCTTCATCCACTCGTTCCCGATGCGCTCGGTCACGAAGGACGCCAGCAGCGGATTGCCGTGGCCGAGGAAGCGGCGCTGCGTGATGCCGTTCGTCATGTTGTGGAACTTCTCGGGCCACATCTCGTAGAAGTCCTTGAGTTCCTTCTCTTCGAGGATCTTCGTGTGAAGGGCCGCGACGCCGTTCACCGAATAGGATCCGACGATCGCGAGGTACGCCATGCGGATCTGCCCGTCGTGGAGGATCTCCATGCGGCGGACGCGGTCCTCGTCGCCCGGGAACTTCGCGCGGATCTGCGCGACGAAGCGGCGGTTGATCTCGGCAATGATCCCGAACACGCGCGGCAGCAGTTTCGAGAACAGGTCGATCGGCCATTTCTCCAGCGCTTCCGCCATGATCGTGTGGTTCGTGTA
>JAGDBR010000077.1 GCA_017958935.1 Lachnospiraceae bacterium
AACGAAAGAGACCGATGCGCTGATCCAAGGCATTCTTTCCGGGCGCGGTCAGCGCGCGGTGCAGCGCGCCGGTTATGTACCGGTCATCGACGTCGGCAGTACGGACCCGGAAGACCCGGAGATTTCCGACGAACGCAGTCTCAGCCTGTCAGACACCTATACACTGAATCCGGTCCGCGTTACTACGGCGTCGGACGTTTATCACAGCTATAGATACAACTATGAGGTGCTCAGCGGTCTTGACGACGCCTCCGTACAGTAGAAGATCAATGACCTCCTGCACGATAAGGCAGAGGCTGCCGTGATCAAGGGCGTGTCACAAGGCGGGCGCAGAACCCGGATCGCTTTCTCCACTGTCCGGACGGAGGCCAACTTTGCCAACGTCCTGTCCGTCGTCTTCAGCGAAGATATCGTTACAATGGATGCCCGGTACGAGTCCGTCACTGCGGTAAACGTCCGCCTGGATACCGGGGAAGAGCTGCATTTCCATGATCTGTTCAAAAAAGGCACGAAGGGGAAGGACGTCTTCAACGCTGACTTCTACAGTGAAGTGGTCTTCAGGTCCGCCATTCGGACAAGCGGAAGCATGGACATCACGCCGGCCGTGGCCCATTACAACGGCGCGGAAGACCGCATTCTGTCTCTGATCCAGGATTTTGATGCCGGAAAAGATTTTGATTTCTATTTCACGCCCAGAGAGGTCGTTCTGCTGGATCAGCTGGAGCCGGATCTCGGTTACCGCGATCTGACGGTCTGGTTCACGCATTGTATGGAAAAAGTGGCCATCTACCATAAGTATGAGACACCCGAACCGGCTTACGATGCGTCCTATCCCGCCTCCGGCGGCATTCCGGCGCTCACCGACCGCAGCGATCCTTATCTGAGCACGGTCGACGAGAGTGACGGCTATCTCCTGGACGCAGCACTCTATGTCCGCGGCGACAACGGACCTGCCGACCTGCCCGACGCCTGCAAAGACCGGGTGCTCGCGCTCTATACGGCATATGTTCAGGAGTGCCGCGAAAAAATAAGGAAAGACGCGGAAGCAGGGGTCTTCAGTTTCCATAACATCTCTGCCACCGCACAGTATGATCCGCTTGAAAGCGCCGGGGACGAGCCAAACTATTGGCTGAAGGTGTCTGACAGATTCCTGACGTGGGACAGCAAAGAAGAATTCCGGGAAGCCTCCCGGAAAATGCTGAAGTCCATCCGGAGTCCGCATCTTGACAATATTACCGGCATCAACAACTATCTCCGATACGCACTCACGGATCCCGATCAAAGCTATACGGACAGGTCTTCATTGTGGGTCTTCGACGCAGACGGAAACATCGTGGAAACGAAAGAGACCGGTCATTGACCGGTCTCTTTTTTTCGCTTTTGTCAGTTGTCGCCGCGGTGATAGCGGATCTTCATGTGCTCGCCGGCATTCTTCAGCAGCCTCTTGAGCACCTTGTCGGACTCTTTGCGGACCATATCCGCGATCTTCCGGTTCGCTTCGTCCGGAAGCTTTTTGTCCGGCTTTTCGGCGTATTTCGCGTCATACTCATTCAGGATCGCCCTGCCCTTCTCGAACACCGTGTTCACATAGCGTTCGTCGTGGATCAGCGCCGTGAAGTAATGCGCGTCCGTCAGGGCGGCGATCAGCCGGCTCTGCCAGTACATGTAGTCTGTCGATACGTCCTCCGTCGTCGCGCTGAGGTAAGGCGGAAGGGAATCGACCTGGGCATAGAACGGGAAGCAGGCCGTGAAGCCGCTGCCGCCCATGGAGAACCACTGGACGCCCTTTAAGGCTTCCGGCATATACCCGCGGATCTGCAGGATCCCGCAAATGTCGCTGTTCGGCACGCCGATCGAGCGGTATTTCCCATGGAAGGCCGCGCGCTGTTCGTAAGGATCGTACGGCGTCCCCTGAAAATGCGAGCCCAGAAGATAACGCACGTCCTCGACCGTCACCTTGTGCTCCGGGACGAAGGACCACGGAATGTCATTGCTCTCGGGTGTATAGTCCGCGTTCTCGCCGTCGAAACGGTATGTGCGAGGCAGGAAATAGCGCGCCATGAACCAGGCGCGGGGCGTATTGTAAATGTGGTCGCCGTCCTCGTGCGAGCCGAATGCGAGGCGCGGATTGACCCCGCCGTCCTGATCGAGCAGAAGATGGTTCTTTTCCGCAAACGCTTTCAGGTCCGCGGAGCAGAGGTTTTCCTTCTGTTTTCCGTAGGCGTCGCCGAAGTCGAAATCGTCGAGCCCGAACTGGTTCGGCATGATCACGACCCTGTCGTCCGGCACGCGGCGCGCGATCCAGTGATGCCCGCCGATCGTCTCCAGCCACCAGATCTCATCTTCGTCGCTGAAAGCCATGCCGTTCGCTTCATACGTTCCGTACTGCTCGAGCAAGGCGCCCATCCGCAGCACGCCTTCCCGCGCGCTCCTGATATACGGCAGCGTCAGGACGACGAGATCCTCCTCGCCGATGCCGCCCGGCACTTCCTTCTCTCTTCCCTTTTTCGGTTTAAGCTCGACGTACGGGTCTGCCCCGACGACACGCGGATTGCTCGTGATCGTCTCGGTCGCGGTCATCGCGACGTTCTTTTCGTTGATACCGCAGGCCGGCCAGATCCCGTCCGCCCTGCTGACGTTCGGACAGTATGTATAGCGAAGCGCCTTTTCCGGCAGCTCCACCGTCACCTTCGAGATCACGCTCTTATACTTTTTCGGCTGCTTTTCCGGAAGCATCACCGTGATCTTTTTCGTATCAAAGGGGCCGTCGTCATTCCGGGCAATGATCGTCGAGCCGTCGTAACTGGCTTTCTTGCCGACTAAGATCGTCGTGCAGGGCATATGCTGCTCCTCCTTCATCCGCGGCCGGCGTCATTCTGCGCCGCCCGCCTTTTCTGTTCCAAATATAACACAGCAGGCAACGCTTTACAAGTTCCCGTAAGGCTGCAGAAAGCACCTGCGCCTCCGTTCCGCACATACGAAAGCCTCCCCCGCCTGCTTGCTGCAGGATCGGGGGAGGCTCTTTCTTTATGGCCGCTCAATAAGCGGCACCGTTCACGGAACAGGGCTCAGCTGAACAGCTCGACGATTTTCATGATACCCCAGACGATCAGGCAGAACAGGATGAAACCGGGGGTGGCTTTTCCTAATGCCGAAGCATCGTCGCACATTTTTTCGTAGCCCTTGCTCCAAAGATAATAATCTTTATAGGTCTTCATTATTTCCTCCTCGCAGAAGAGACTGCTTCTGCTTTGTGCATACAGCATAGCAGAACACGCGCCGCCGATACAGGGAGGAATGGGCGGATTAACAGGGGCCATTCCGCTCCTTTCGCGCCGCCGAGGACGCTTCTTTGCACAGCGTCAGACGACCCAGAGCGCAAGGCTGATCAAAAAGGTGCCGGCCAGCATCGCCGCCAGGGCAACGGGCCATTTCCCGCCGCGGTTGAAGCCGTAGAAATCCTCCCAGCGCTTCTCCTCCGGCACCGTGACCACATGGTACATATACCACGCGCCGTAGAGCAGGACCGGCAGGATCCCGAGGAAGACCGTCGGGAAACGCGAGGGCACCTTGTCCCACAGCAGGTAGCTGATGATCGCCAGCACCGGGCACAGGAAATGCATGAAGAAATTGTAGCGCTTGAAGAGATCGCCGGGCCCGCCCTGGCGCGGCATCAGGAAGAATACCACGGTCAGGAAGGTGACGGCGACCGCTGCGGTCGAAACGAATTTGACGAGCGAAAGCCCGAGCGGGATCGCCGCGTCTGCCTCCGCTGCGGCAGTACCGGCTGCGATCCGGTATACGGCCACGGCGACTGATGCCGCGGCACAGAACAGATTGCTCTGGACCGTAAAGTAGCGGAACACCGCCTTCAGCTGGCCTTCGGGCGCAGCCTTGCAGGCCGCGGCGACGGCACCGCAGATCAGAACGGCATTCAACAGATTCAGAATGACGGAATACATCTTGCCCCTCCTTGTGGTAACTCCAGCTTCTCTTAGTTTCATCATAAACCGCCTGCCCTCTCTTGTCCACGGAAAAAGCGGAAGATTTTCGGGGATCCGGTAACACGGCGGACATATTTTCGACTATAATAGTAGATGAAGAGGTGTTCTGCGACCGCGGAGGATGCTGTCCGGCCGGGTACGCCGCAAACCGAAGGGGATCCTCGGGAATCAAGGGGGAAGCACTGATGAACATCAAACGCACGCTCATAGCCCTGCTGCTCATCCTGGCGCTCGGCGTTTCGTCCTGCGGGAAGTCCGTCATCGCGAAAGCGGCGGAGCTTTCCGGGAAACTGGAACGAAAAACGACGGAGGAAGGCCGCGTCACCGACGCGTTCAAGGAAGCCTTCTCGGATTTTTCGTTCACGCTGTCCTTACAGACGGAGAAGGAAGAAAAAGCCGGAAACAAGCTCATCTCGCCGCTGTCGGCAGCGCTCTGTCTGAGCCTGGTCGCGAACGGCGCCGAAGGCGAAACGAAGGCGGAAATGGAAAAGCTGCTGGGGCTTCCCGCGGAGGAGCTGAATCCGGCGTTCTATGCCTATGCGTCCATGCTGACGGCACAGAATGACGCGAAAATGGAGCTGGCGAATTCGGTCTGGTTCCGCAATTCCGACGATAAGCTCCATGTCCGGGACGAATTCCTGCAGGCGCTCGCGGACTGGTACCGGGCCGAGGCTTTTGCGGCCCCGTTCGACGACAGTACCTGTCAGGATCTGAACAGCTGGGTCAGCAAGCATACGGACGGCATGATCGAGAAGCTGGTGGAAGGGCCGATCGATCCGAACACGATGATGTACCTCGTGAACGCGCTGGTCTTCGACGCGAAGTGGGTGGAACAATACGAAAACGGTCAGGTCCGGGAGCTGCAGTTCAACAATGAGGACGGTTCGCAGACGCGCGTCACGGGCCTGAACTCCATGGAGGAACTGTACCTTTCCGCGCCCGGGATCAGCGGCGTCGCGAAGCCATACCAGGGCGGCTTTTATTTCGTCGGCCTGCTGCCGGAAGATGAAAAAGAGACCCTTCCGTCGCTTCTTGCGAGGCTGTCCGGAAAGGTCTGGAACGATATGTGGAACGACCGGTCATTCATGCCCGTGAAGACCGTGATCCCGGAATTCAAGATCGAAGACAAGACTGAATTGAACGATATCCTGTCGGCGCTCGGCATGAAGAAGGCTTTCAGTCCGGCGGCCGAATTCCTGCCGATGGCCGAATATGCCGGCCAAAGCCTGTACGTCAGCGGCGTGGTCCAGAAGACTTTCCTCGAGCTGGACCGCAGCGGGACGAGAGCCGCGGCCGTGACGGCGGCCTCCATGGCCACGAAAGGCGCGGCGCCCGTCTTCGAGAAGGAGGTCATTCTCGACCGGCCCTTCGTCTACATGATCGTCGACGCTGCTTTCGGCCTGCCGCTTTTCATCGGCACCGTCAAGAATCTGTAACGGACTCACTCCTGTCCGTTTGCCCATACTGCCGCATGCTGCCCGGCTGCGGCAGTATTTTCATGCCCGGCCTGCGGCACCGCGTTCGCGAGCGCCATCAGCCCGAAGATCAGCAATACCAGTACTGTATCAAATATGCGGCTTTTCATCGAGGTTCCGAAAGCCTTTTTCATAAGAGCACCCTTTCATGGATCAGCACGGCCAGCGCCGCGATGCTGTTGCCGAAGATCACCGCAAAGTAGACGAACGGGTCCATAGCCGTCTGTGTCAGGAACAGCACGCCGGCGAGCAGGAGCAGCGCCTCGAATCCCAGCACGATCAGCAGGCCGGCCTTCAGCTGGTCCTTCGTTCTGTGGAAAATGGACGACATCGCCATCACGAGACCGTATCCCCAAAGCGCGTCGCGCATGTAGCGGAGCAGCCGGTGCAGCTGCTGCGCACTGAAGTTCTCTCCCGCTTTTCCGGACAGCCGGGCCGCCAGCAGGTCGAAGAACACGGCCGAATGGATCAGCAGGTACAGCACGATCATCAGCAGGGCGGTCAGTCCCAGGTTCCAGGCGAAAAACCGCTCTTCTTTCACATTCCGTTTCTCGATCGTCATGACCGTCCTCCTTTCCTGCCGCCGTTCTTCCCGGCCGTATCCCGCTTCTCTTCTTTCCCGCTCTCCATCCGCTCGATCGCAAACTCCAGGCAGATCGCGATGATCTCGTTCCGGTTGTGCCCGGTGTCCTCCGCCGCCCTGTCCAGCGCGCGGATCATGTCGTTCGGCAGCCGCGCGGAAACGACGCTCGTCGCTTCCCGGTATTTCTTCGGTTGGATGATGAGTTTTTCGTCCTTCATGATGTATACTATTGTAATACATTAGTATACTTTTGTCAACTATTCTATTCACCTTTCAGGCAAATTATCATGATGTATTTCGACGTTTCCGGAGCAGCGGCTTTGTCTTTTCCCTTTTTTCAAAATTATCGGCCGCAAACCGCCGGTCATCTGCTATAATGATGATGAGCGGCCCTGCGCCGGTCCCGGAAGGCCAGGCCGTTCCGAAGACCGGACGGACAGAACGGGCCGCCCGAAGGAGCAGTAAATGATCAAGATCGCCCCCTCCATCCTCGCAGCCGATTTCACGAAGCTCGGGGAAGACATCGACAGCATCCGGAGCGCGGATTACCTGCACTTCGACGTCATGGACGGCCGTTTCGTCCCGAACATTTCCTTCGGCCTGCCGATCCTGGAAGCCGTCCGGAAATACACGGACATGACGCTGGACGTCCACCTGATGATCGACAAGCCGCTGCGCTACGTCAGGCGCTTCTGCGACGCCGGCGCCGACATCGTCGTCTTCCATGTGGAAGCCGACACGAAGAAGAACATCGCCGCGGCCATCGAAGAAGTGAAGGCCTGCAATAAGAAAGTCGGCCTCTCGCTGAAGCCGGGAACGCCCGCGAAGGCGGTCCTCCCGTTCCTTCCTCAGCTCGACATGGTGCTCGTCATGACCGTGGAGCCGGGCTTCGGCGGACAGGGCTTCATGGAAGACATGATGCCGAAGGTCGCCGAGGTGCGGCGGATGATCACGGAACGCGGGCTTTCCTGCGACGTCGAGGTCGACGGCGGCATCAACGCGGCGACCGCGAAGATCTGCATCGAAGCCGGCGCGAACGTCCTCGTCGCTGGCAGCAGCGTCTTCAGGGCCGCGGACCGGGCTGCCTGCATCCGGTCGCTCCGGGGCTGAACGGCGGCCGGCGCCCTTTCGGCACCGCGGACCGCTCTTGCGGAAGGCATCGTGTTTTGTGCGATTTCCGTCTTGTATTCCGCAGGTTTTGTAGTATAATTGTATTTGGTCAAAAGTGGATTTCATCCGCCTGCTCTGTGCGGGTGAACGCATATTAAAAAAGAAAGAGGTATTTTCATGGCAGCAATCGATTTTGCGAAGTACGGCATCGAGAATGTCGGTAAGGTTTTCTACAACCTTTCCTATGAGCAGCTTTTCAGAGACGAGCTGAACCCGGATCTTGAAGGATTCGACAAGGGCCAGCTGACCGAACTGGGTGCCGTCAACGTCATGACCGGCATCTACACCGGCCGTTCCCCGAAAGACAAGTTCATCGTCATGGACGAGAACAGCAAAGACACTGTCTGGTGGACGACTCCGGAATATCCGAATGACAACCACGTCGCTACGCAGGAAGCTTTCGACGCCTGCAAGAAGATCGCTCTGGCAGAGCTTTCGAACAAAGACCTTTACGTCGTCGACGCGTTCTGCGGCGCGAACAAGGATACCCGCATGGCGGTCCGCTTCATCATGGAAGTCGCCTGGCAGGCCCATTTCGTGAAGAACATGTTCATCGTTCCGACCGCTGAAGAGCTTGAGACCTTCGAGCCCGATTTCGTCGTTTACAACGCTTCCAAGGCGAAGGTCGAGAACTACAAGGAGCTCGGCCTGAACTCCG
>JAGDBR010000078.1 GCA_017958935.1 Lachnospiraceae bacterium
GACGCCGCCGGAGTCGAACGCGATCGCCGTGTAGATCTTCGGCACGAAGAACGACAGGCCCAGCGACAGCAGGTATCCGGGAATCAGATAATACAGCAGGGAGAAACCGAAGATCAGACGCAGGACCGAAAGGCCGATCGAGATGCCGACGCCCAGCGAGAGCGCGACGATCATCTGCCGCTTCGTGACCGCGCCGTCCGTGATCTCTTCGACCTGCTGGTTCAGGACGTGGACCGCCGGCTCCGCGAGCACGACGACCATGCCGATGACGAACGCGAAGATCTGCAGCGCGGTCCGGTCGGCGGAGGCCATCGAATGGCCGATCCGGTAGCCGACCGGCATGAAGCCCGCGACGGCCGCGGTCAGGAAGATCACGAGCCCGAGGAACGTGAAGCCCGCGCCGACCAGGATCTGCATGATCTTCTGCTTCGGCAGGTGCAGCACGAACAGCTGCAGCACCGCGAAGAACGCCAGGATCAGCAGCAGGGATTTCGCGACTTCCCAGGCGGTCTCGCCGAGCACCGGAAGAAAACCGGGACCGAACGCGCCTTCGATGGAATACTCCGGCAGCGGATAGGCGATGCCGCCGTTCTTCGCGCCGAGGCTTAACACGAGCACGGCCAGCACGGGGCCCGCCGAGCACAGCGCGATCAGGCCGAAGCTGTTCTGCCCCGCGTGCCTGCCGCCGAGCGTCTGCGCGATGCCGATGCCGAGCGCCATGATGAACGGCACCGTGATCGGGCCGGTCGTCACGCCGCCCGAGTCGAACGCGAGCGGCAGGAAGCGTTCCTTGCCGGACGCGATCAGCAGCGCCGACAGCGCGAACAGCACCATGTAGAAAAACAGGAGCATCGCCGTCAGGTCCGCTTTCGTCACGATGCGGACGACCGCCAGCACCAGGAAAAGACCGACGCCCAGGCCGACCGTCAGGATCAGCAGCGTCGAATCCAGGACCGCGTCGACCTGGCCCGCGAGCACCGAAAGATCCGGCTCCGCGACCGTGATCAGCACGCCCATCAAAAAGCAGACCGCGACCAGGATGCCGATGCGCCCCGACTTCGTCAGACCGTCGCCGATGTGGCGGCCGATCGGCGTCATCGCGACGTCGGACCCCAGATTGAACAGGCCGATGCCGATGACGAGGAGCACGGCGGTCACGGCGAAAATGCCCCGCTCTGCCCAGGTCAGCGGCGCCAGCGGCGTGAAGGAAAGCACGAGCACCAGCGCCATGACCGGCAGCACGGAGATCAGGGCCTCCCATAATTTGGACAATAAAGCTTTTTTCAACACAAACTCCGGGCGGCGGTGCTTACGCGCCCGCCGCGTTCATTTCCGTGCGGCAGTCCCTGCGGATCCGCCGCGTTCATTTTCATTCGGCGGTCCCTGCGGACCGGCCGTGTCTTCTTTCCGGCACCGGCCCTCCGGGGCCGTCCGGGTATATTTCTGAATCAGCCTGCACGATCCATCACTGAATGCGCACACGGAAGGCATCGATCTGCCCGTGGGTCATGCCGGACGATTTCAAGAACGACCGCGCC
>JAGDBR010000079.1 GCA_017958935.1 Lachnospiraceae bacterium
AGATCTGCGCGTTCGGGAAGGATTTCAGCTCCCCGGAGTGGTCCGCGTGCTTATGCGTCAGCAGGATCTTCGTCACCTGCTCCGGCTTGTAGCCCAGGGCCGTGAAAGCTTCCAGGTAGCTGCAGATATCCCTGCCGGTATACAGCAGGCTGGTCTCGTCCGGGCTTTCTTCCGGAGTGCCTGCGGGGAGCCCCGTGTCGACCAGGATCACTTCGCTTCCGGTGTCGATCAGATAGTTCTGCAGGCTGCCGCGGTAGCGGATGTTCGGGTCGAACTTGTCCATGCCCTCTTCGCCGCCGAACGCGAAAGGCTGGGAATAGAATCCGTTTTCTCTGAATTTGATGGCTTTGATGATCACTGTTTTCTCCTTTCGCTCACTCGACCTCGACGACGCCGCCCTCTTTGACGGTGATCGTCATGCCGTCCTTTACGTAATCCAAAAACTCTTTGCCGAGGCTGTCCACCACGGGCATCTTCGCCTTTTCGTCCTCGAGCCAGTTGTCCGCGAGCACGGCGCCGGCCGCGGCGAGCGGATCGATGGGTTCGGAGAACAGCATGCAGGCGGGCTGGCGTCCGAGCGCGCAGGCCGCGTACAGCACCATGCCGCCCGTCGTCGAGCCTATCGTCATCGGCAGGCACAGCGCTTTGCCCGCCATCTTTTTATTGTACAGGTCCGGGTTGTTCTGGTCGCCGCAGGTGGCCTTCCTGTCCCCGAACTGCAGCGCCTTCTGGAAGGAGGCCAGCGTGTTGAGACCTCCGTGCGAGACCAGGGCCTCCGCCGAGGCGGTGCCCGAAGCGACTACTCTTCCCTGAAAGACTTTCATTACGCCTCACCTCCCGTGATCACGCGGAGGATCTCTTCCTCCGTATAGAACCGCGCCGTCGTGTACGTGCGCAGCTTGTTGCTGCAGGTAATGACCGGCTTGCTCGCGCAGAGCGGGTTATTCATGTACATGAGCGGGCAGATGTACGAGATGATGGCGCCGCGGTTGATCATCTCCCAGTAACCGGCCGTCCGCTTGAACGATTCGATCACACCGGGCGCCGCCGTGAAGACCGTCGGCACGGTCAGCTTGTCCAGGCCGCGCTTCGCCAGCTCCGCGGAGATCTTCCCGCGCCATTCGTTCAGCTGCGACAGAGACAGGTGCGGGCAGCCGATAAAGCAGAGCGTCGGGTCGCTGTCCGGCTTCTTCCACACGATGGGATAGTTGTCGTACACGCGCTGAAGCTCCGCGTCGTCGATCACGTAGACTTTCGCATCTTCCGCGATCAGGGATCTGCCGCTTTCGACCGCTTCGGGGGTGACCCCGTCGATGTGATACAGCCCGACCGCCCCGTTGGAAGCCGTCGCTGCGCCGAAGTCCTTGAGGTAGGATTTCGCCTCGTCATTTAGTTCGGTCCCGATCCATTTATCGAGCCCGACGACGTAGGGAACTTCCTCCATCACCTTCATGCCGATCGCGGAACCGAGCAGCTGGGCTTCGGGTTTCTTCTCCGTGCGGACCTCCACGATCCACGTCGCTTTGCGCCCTTCGTCCGTCACGAAACCGAACGCGGGCACGTAGCCCACGATCGAGCCCATGATGTCGATCACCGCGGAATTGCGGTTGCAGCGCGCGCCGAGCACGGAGTTCGCGTACACGACCGCCGACGATTCGGCCCAGGAAAGGACCTCGCCTTTCTTGGGGATATTGCCGACCTCGTCCATATAGCAGGTGCAGGTAAAGGCGTCGTCCGACAGAAGCCCGAGCTTCTTCAGCACGTCCTCATAGTAGTCCTGCTTCGAGTACATGATCTTTTTGAAAACGATATCCTGCAGCGGATCGCTCGGCACGTTCGGGTCGAGCGGCCGCGGGTCCACCGTGAATTTCTGCTGGGAAAAAGCGGCTTCGCGGATCAGCTGTTCGAGCAGGTCGTAGATGGGCTTCAGCGACTTCAGCCCGAAGGAGGTCACCAGGTGGTTGTACCGGCTCGTGACCGGCACCATCTCCTCCGCCCCGAAGAGTTCTCCGTACTGGATCAGGGTCTTCATGACCTTCGCCTTGACTTCGCCCTCGCCGCCGTCGAGGATCCTCTGTTGCTCCGGTGTCAATCTCATGATGCATCACCTCTCCTTTCTTTATCCATTATATACCATAACATAAACGCCTGTCTGCGTGGTATCCTGTAATCGTAGAAACAAGGAGTCTGCGATGAGAAAACGATACGATCTGAACGACGGCTGGCTGTTCTCGGAACGGTTCGAGGACGCCATGACCGGATCTTCTTACGATGAAAACAATATGAAGCAGGTGCGCCTGCCCCACACGGTGAAGGAGACGCCCTTCGACTACTTCGACGAGAGCTGCTACCAGATGGTCAGCGGCTACCGGCGGAAGCTGACCGCGCCGAAGGAATGGGAAGGGAAACACGTGGAACTCACGTTCTGCGGCGCCGCGCACGAGGCAACGATCTATGTGAACGGGGAAAAGGCGGCGGTGCATTCCTGCGGCTACACCGCGTTTACCGTCGACCTGACGGACCGCCTGACTTACGGCGGCGAGAACCTGATCGCCGTGCGGCTCGACAGCCGCGAGAGCCTGAACGTGCCGCCCTTCGGCTACGTGATCGACTACATGACCTACGGCGGCCTGTACCGCGAGGTGTTCCTCGAGGTGACGGAGCGGACGCATCTCGCCGACGTCTTTCTGCGCACGGAAGGAGACCTCAGTACGCCCGTTCTCGTGACCCGGCTCCAGATCGAAGACCCGGACGGCCGCGCTCTTCATGTCCGCCAGCAGGTGCTGGATGAAAGAAACGCGCTGTTTTCCTGCGAGGGTCAGCCCGGCGCGAAGGATCCGGAACTCCGCCTGAAGGTCCCGGGGATCGGACTGTGGAGCCCGGACGACCCGAAACTCTACACGGTGCGGACGGAACTCGCCGACGCTTCGTCCGGGGAAGTCCTCGACCGCATAGACGTCCGTTTCGGCTTCCGCTTCGCCCGTTTCCGCGCGGACGGATTCTATCTGAACGGAGAGAAACTGAAGATCGTCGGGCTCAACCGCCACCAGAGCTATCCTTACGTCGGCTACGCCATGCCGGCGTCCATGCAGGCATTCGACGCGCGCGTGCTGAAGAAGGAGCTCGGGCTGAACGCGGTCCGCACCTCGCATTATCCGCAGTCGCACGCCTTCATAGATGCCTGCGACGAACTGGGCCTTCTCGTGTTCACGGAGATCCCGGGATGGCAGCACATCGGCGACGGCGCCTGGCAGGACCAGGCCGTGCGCAACACCGAGGAGATGGTGCGGCAGTACCGCAATCATCCGTCCGTCATTCTCTGGGGCGTGCGCATCAACGAATCGCAGGACAACGACGCGCTCTACGCCAGGACAAACGAAGCCGCGCACCGGCTCGACCCGTCGCGGCAGACCGGCGGCGTCCGCTATCTCAAGAAGAGCAGCCTGCTCGAAGACGTCTACACGTACAACGACTTCCTGCACAGCGGAAGCAACCCGGGCTGTGACCCCAAGAAAAACGTCACGAGCGACATGGCCAAGGGTTATCTCGTGACCGAATACTGCGGCCACATGTACCCGGTCAAGCCCTACGACGACGAGGAGCAGCGCACGAACCACATGCTGCGCCATGCGCGTGTCTTAAACGATATCGCGGGGGAAGACGACATCGCGGGCAGCTTCGGCTGGTGCATGGCCGACTACAACACGCATAAGGATTTCGGCAGCGGCGACCGCATCTGCTATCACGGCGTGACGGATATGTTCCGCAACGCCAAGACGGCCGCGTCTGTCTACGCGGCGATGGGAAGCGAACCCGTGCTGGAAGTATCGTCTTCGATGGATATCGGCGAGCATCCGGCCTCGAACCGCGGGGGCGTCTGGATCGTCAGCAACGCGGACAGCGTGCGCATGTACAAGAACGGCCGCTTGCTTAAAGAGTATTTCCCCTCGGATTCGCCCTATAAAAATCTGGCGCACGGACCCGTGGCGGTCGACGATTTCATCGGAAAAGCGCTCGAAGAAAGCGAAGGCTTCCGCCCGGAAAAGGCGGAAGCCGCAAAAAAGATCTTAAATTACGCCGCGTTGCACGGGCAGGACAACCTGCCGCC
>JAGDBR010000080.1 GCA_017958935.1 Lachnospiraceae bacterium
ACCTGTGGGGCCTCGTTTCCGACGGCGGCGTGCATTCGCACATCACGCACATCTACGGTCTGCTGGAGCTGGCGAAGCGGAACGGCCTCGAAAAGGTCTACATCCACGCTTTCCTGGACGGCCGCGACACGCCGCCTGAATCCGGCGCGGATTATGTGCAGGCGCTCGTCGACAAGTGCAATGAGCTCGGCGTCGGCCGCGTCGTCATGGTCTCCGGCCGCTACTACGCGATGGACCGCGACAAGAACTACGACCGCGAGGAGAAGGCTTACCGCGCGCTCCGCTACGGCGAGGGCGTCGAAGCTTCCGATCCGGTGCAGGCGATCCGCGATTCCTACGCTGCCGGCGTGACGGACGAATTCATGATCCCGACGGTCATCGTCGAGGACGGGAAAGCCGTCGGCACCGTGCAGGACGGCGATTCGGTCATTTTCTACAACTTCCGTCCGGACCGCGCGCGCGAGATGACGCATATCTTCTGCGACGACGAATTCACGTTCTTCGACCGCGGACCCGCGCGTCCCGACGTCTGCTACGTCTGCTTCACGGACTATGACGTCACGATCCCGAACAAACTCGTGGCCTTCGTGAAGGAAGAGCTGAACGAGACGTTCGGCGAGTATCTCGCAGAGCATGGGCTGAAGCAGGCCCGCATCGCCGAGACCGAGAAGTACGCGCACGTCACGTTCTTCTTCAACGGCGGCGTCGAAGCGCCGAACCCGGGCGAGACGCGCATCCTCGTGGATTCGCCGAAGGACGTGCCGACCTATGACCTGAAGCCGGAAATGAGCGCGCCGAAGGTCTGCGACAAGCTCGTCGAAGCGATCCGTTCGCAGGAATACGACGTGATCATCATCAACTTCGCGAACCCCGACATGGTCGGCCACACCGGCGTCATGGAGGCGGCCGTGAAGGCGGTCGAGACGATCGACGCCTGCGTCGGCCGGACCGTGAAGGCCATCAAGGAAGCGGACGGCCAGCTGCTGATCGTCGCCGATCACGGCAACTGCGAGCAGATGATCGATTACGAGACCGGCGAACCGCTGACCTCGCATACGACGAACCCGGTCCCGTTCATCCTCGTGAACGCGGACCCGAAATGGGGGCTGAAGGAAGGCGGACGTCTGTGCGACCTGGTCCCGACCCTCATTGAGATGATGGGCATGGAGCAGCCGCCGGAAATGACCGGACATTCACTGCTGACAGAACGGTAAGCCCGTCTGAAAAGCGGTAAAAAGGAACTGACACACCGCATGAGTGAACTGATCAAGATCAAGGATCTGATCCACGAATACAAGGAGTACGACGAGGAAGAGCACGAAAAGGCAACGATTCGTGCCCTTTCTCACGTTTCCGTGGATATCGAAGAGGGCGCGTTCGTGGTCGTTCTGGGCCACAACGGGTCCGGTAAAAGCACGCTCGCAAAACACATCAACGCGCTCCTGATGCCGACCGAGGGCACGGTCCTCGTGTGCGGCAGGAATACGCAGGAAGTCGAGGAACTCTGGGAGATCCGGAAGGACGCCGGCATGGTGTTCCAGAATCCGGACAACCAGATCATCGGCAATGTCGTCGAAGAAGACGTCGCGTTCGGTCCCGAGAACATCGGCGTGCCGAACCCCGAACTGGCCTCGCGCGTCGAAACGGCGCTCGAGAAGGTCGGGATGACTGCCTATAAACTGAACTCGCCGAACAGACTGTCCGGAGGCCAGAAGCAGCGCGTTGCCATCGCGGGCATGCTGGCGCTCCGGCCGAAGTGCATCCTGATGGATGAGCCGACGGCCATGCTGGACCCGCAGGGACGTAAGGAAGTCCTTTCCTATGTGCATGAACTGAACCGGCAGGAGGGGATCACGATCGTCCTGATCACGCATTACATGGAGGAAGCCGTGCACGCGGACCGCGTCATCGTCATGG
>JAGDBR010000081.1 GCA_017958935.1 Lachnospiraceae bacterium
AGGCGCTGGGCGGCGTGCACAAGTGCGGCACCGCGCCGGGCGAGGACGTCCGCGATTACGCGCTGCCGCCGAAGAAGGGGCAGAAGGGCCTGTACCTGATGTCCTATGAAAGCGTCGACGGCGAGGTCACGACCGGCATGGTCGGCTGCGGCTCGCAGATCGTCTGCTTCACGACAGGCCGCGGCAATCCGACCGGCCACCCGATCGCGCCGGTCATCAAGATCACCGGCAACCATGCGGTCTATGAAAAACTGAAGGACGATTTCGACTTCGACGCAAGCCCGATCACCCGGGAGGGCAAGAGCGTGGAAGAGGTCGGAGAAGACCTGTTCAGCCTGGTGCTGCGCGTCGCGAACGGGGAGCTGACGAGCGCGGAGAAGCACGGCGGCGAGGAACTGTTCTGCATGCCGCGGCGCCACGGCATCCGGATGCAGCGCTGCGACGACATCCAGGGGAATTATCTCTGCAGCTGAAACGAAGGGCCGGGAGCGGAAGCCCCTGGCCCCGCACATATTGATGAACGGAGCAATTATCGACATGAACATTGAACTGGGACCCTGCATCGTCTGCCGGGAAGACATGGCCTACGTCGAGACCGAGGGGAACACCTGGGTCTACGTGCAGTGCCCGCACTGCGGCTCGCATACCGTGCCGTTCGCGTACGGGAACGCGGAAGAACGCAGGAAGGCGGAGGAGCAGGCCTGCATGCTCTGGAACATGGGCAAGGTGATCGCCGAGGGGAACGGCGTCTGACGAAGAGACGCTCCGGCAGGGCCGGGGCAGGAAGGAGCAGCCGTGGTCCAAAGCTTTGAGGAATACGTTTCCGACTATCACAGACGGTACAGAGACTTCTACGAGAACCCGCAGGAAGCTTATCTCGAGCCGTTCAGGATCTACGGGAACCTGTATTACGTGGGCGACAGGAAGGCCTGCATGCATCTGATCGACACGGGCGAAGGGCTCGTGCTGATCGACATGGGCTTCCCGCACACGTATCCGCTGCTGCTGGATTCGATCTTCCGGCTGGGCTTCGATCCGCGCGACATCCGGTACGTGCTGCTGACGCACGGACATTTCGACCACATCGGTGCGCTTCAGGCATTCCGGGCATCCTACGGCTGCCGGACCGGCATCAGCCGGATCGACGCCGAGAACCTGAGGACAAAGGAGGACTACGCGCTGAAGGCGCTGACGGCGCCGGTCACGCCGCTGTTCTCCGTTCCGGAAAGCTTCGACGTGCTGTTCGAGGACGGCGACGAGTTCAAACTCGGCAATCTGGAAATGAAGCTTGAGATCGTGCCGGGCCACACGCCCGGCGTGCTGGGCTTTTTCTTCGACGCTGCCGGTCCGGAGGGGCCGAAGCGCTGCGGTTTGATCGGGGGCGTCGGCCTGTCGTCGATCCACCCCTGGTACATGGAGCATTTCGGCTTTCCCGAAGATCTGCCGCAGCAGATGCTCCGGAAAACGGAGGAACTGAAGCGGGAACACGTGGACATCCATCTCGGGAACCACCCGCCGAACAACCGGACGCTCGAAAAGCGGGAAGAGATGCTGCGGCGCGAGGCGCTGCTGCCGGAAGGGCAGACGCTTCCCGCGGCAGAGAATCCGTTCATCGATCCGTCTGCCTGGGGACTGTTCCTGGACGATCTGTCGGACAGGATCCGGAAGGTCATCCGCGGGGAACTGTAAGGAAAGCGGGGCAAACCGATACGAAAACAGCATATGCAAGGCGGCAGCCCGGCGGAACGTTTGCGCCGGGCTGTTTTTTTATCTGTTTAGAAACCGTTTTCATACTTTTTCTTGACTTTTTGCCGAAGGCGTGGTAGAACACTTACTAGGTAATTATGAACTATCGATTGCCTTTTTTGTTTGCTGTTTTTGGGCAGAATCGCCATAAGACGGACGCGGAAAAGGTTTTCGATGCAAAATCTGCAGAACACGGCGCCCGCGGGCGGAACGGCCCGCGAAAAGCACGTTGATGAAAAAAAGAGAAAAGTAGAGATCATGAAAAAGTTATTATCTCTGATCCTGGCAGCTGTGATGGTCTTCTCACTGACGGCCTGCGGCGGCAACACGCCGAAGCCCGCGGACAAGAGCGAAGTCGAAAAGATCATCGAGCAGGCACAGGGCATGACCCTGGAAGAACTGGCGAAGAAAGCCATCGAAGAGTCGAAGGGCAAGACGTTCTACGGCGTGGGCAACTCCAGCCGCGGCAAATCGGCGCTTCCGCTGTTCATCGAGTACCTGAAGACGATCGATGCTTCCTATGA
>JAGDBR010000082.1 GCA_017958935.1 Lachnospiraceae bacterium
CCGAGGATGCAGGACTGGATCGTGTGGCCGTACTCATGGACCAGGATCCGCGACGAATAACTGTCGATCCCGTGATGCCCGAGGAAAATGAACATCCCGAGGCCCATCGACGAGCGTTTCTTCCATTCGGTCACGACCGCGCCGTGCCAGCAGAACACTTCCCGCGCCGGATCCTTCAGCTTCAGAACGGCGAACAGGACCAGGGCGATCACGTTCTGCACGATCCCCCAGGTCCATTGGATGCAAGTGTACAGGATGCGGCACAGCCGGTCCCGTGTCTTCGGGCTCATTTCCCTGTCTTACTCCTGCTTCAGTTCCACGGTGATCCGCACCGGGTTGTGGTCGGTGTACACGAAGCCCTCGTCCAACGTCGCGGCCGCGCACAGCCGGACGTTCGGCGACATGACGAAGCCGTCGATCACATAGTACTGCGTGTTCACGGTGTCCGCCGGGTCGTAGGGCCGGTTCAGGAGCCGGCACGTCGGCACGGACGGATCATAGGCGACCGTCCAGCCGTCGGGGATCCTGTCCGTGTCGATCAGGCCGACCGTCCAGATGTCCGGATGCGTATTCGGATAGATGTCCGTCACGCCGGGGAACGTCTGGTTCCAGTCGCCGCCCGCGATCACGTAATTGCCCTTCCGGTACTCTTCCTCGAGGACCGCGAGCAGCTTCTTCGTCTGTTCGATCTTGCCTTCGCCGGAATCATAGGCTTCCAGGTGGAAGTTCACGAACACGAGTTCGCGGCTGCTGCCTTCGACCGGCATGCGCGTGATCAAAAGGCAGCGCTTCAGGTTCGCGATCCGCAGCGGCCACTTGAACGGGCACGGCAGCGCGATCCGCTTCGCTTCCCGCATGCCGAACGGGCTCGTCGTGTAGATGCCCGATTCGACCTTGCCGATCGGCGGGAACGGGAACGGCACGAACGGACTGCTGAAGTTCAGCGCGAAAGCCCCGCTGCCCCGGCACAGGGAAGGACGCTGGTCCGCCGAAAAGCTCCGCTTCGAATGCGCGTCGACCTCCTGCAGGAAGCAGACGTCGGCCTGCTCTTTCTGCAGAACGCCGGCAATGCCCTGCAGATTGCCGGAAACGACTTCCGGCGTCGCCGGCGGCGCGTTCCCGCCGCCGTCCATGACGAAATCGGCGTCCTTTCCGAGCGCGCAGAACCCGATGTTCCAGGACAGGACGCTGAACGGCCGGTCCGTCCGGAGCTTTTGCCCGGGCGTGCCTTCGATCCCGACGGTTTCTTCCTCGTCAGGCTTGTATTCCCGCAGCGTCAGATACCCCAAGAGCAGCGCTGCGGCAGCGATCAAGGCCAGGATCAGCCAGCCCAGCACTTTCAAAGCTGTCAGCATGTGGTCACTCCGTTCGAGACGGCCGGCTTACCGGTTCGTCTTGTAGATCCGCTCCGCCAGGAGCATGTCGCCGAAGTCGACGATCGTCCAGCCGGGCACGGCCTCAGGATCGTTCCCGCCCAGCAGTTCCTTGTTCAGGACGGCCGCCGGCTTGTACGGATGCCCGTAGGACGCCGCGCCGTTCGTGCTGAGGAAGTTGATCAGGACGTCGCCCGCTTCCTTCTGCTTTCCGGCGGTCTTCGCCGTTTCGGCAAAGACCTGCCATTTGTTTTCCGCGTCGTATTTATAGCGGTCCTGGATGAAGAGTCTGAAGGTCTCCTTCTCTTCCGTTGCGAAGTCCGGAACGTTCCCGGCCTCCGCGCGGTTCCCCTGGTCCGCCCAGTCGATGTAGATGCCGGCCTTTTCGCCGAGCCCCGCCTCGTCTTTGTAGCGGCGGAACAGGACGATCCTGCCGCGGGCTTCGCCGAGCGTCGGGATGCGGTCGGTCAGCAGCCACAGGTCCTTCGTCTCCGACCGTTCGATCAGGCTGTTCAGCAGGTTCCCGAATTCGGCGGCGCTTTCATTGCCGTGCTCCTGCTTCACGACGAACAGGACGGTCTCGCCCGGGTTCTTCTTCAGGAAGTCGCCGCAGGCTTTCGCGGCGTCCTCGAACGTCAGATGCGCGCTCCACGGGAACACGCCCGTCAGGCAGTGGAGGAAGCCGTGGTAGAAGGTCAGATCCTTCCCGCCGTCCTTTTCTTCCGCGCCGAGGCGGATGTCCAGATACCGGAAGCCGTCTTCCAGCAGCTGCCCGATGCTCTTGTCCTGGCACTTCGTCAGGAGCCTGAGCTGGGTTTCGTTCGCGGCCGCATCATGCACGCCCGGGATCGCGATCTCCGACAGCAGCTTTTCATCGCCGATGTCCTGCATCCACCGCGACGCGGACTCCTCCGCGTAATAAGACAGCGCGCGGTCGTTCATCATCGGATAGAACTCCAGCACGGCGTACAAAGCGACCGCGATCACGGCGAGCGCGATCAGCAGGCCCTTCAGGAACTTCCCCGTTTTTCCCATGTTCACTCCTTGTCATGCTTCTTTCTTCGCGCCGTACAGCACGGCCAGGCCGCCGTGCGACGTTTCGCGGTATTTTTCGTTCATGTCCTTCCCGGTCCGGTACATCGTCTCCAGGACCGTGTCGAAGGAGATCTTCCGCGTTTCCGTCAGGAAGCGCGCCAGGTTCACGCAGCTGATCGCGCGCATGGCCGCGACCGCGTTCCGCTCGATGCAGGGGATCTGCACGAGGCCGCAGACCGGGTCGCAGGTCAGGCCCAGGTTGTGCTCGATCGCGATCTCCGCGGCGTACTCGATCTGCGAGATGTCCACCCCGTACAGCGCGGCAAGTCCCGCCGCCGCCATCGCGGAGGCGCTGCCGATCTCGGCCTGGCAGCCGCATTCGGCGCCGGAAATGCTCGCGTTCGTGCGGATCACGTTGCCGACGAGCCCGGCGGCTGCCAGCGCGTCGATGATCTCGTCCTCCGAGAAGCCGCGGTCCTTCTGCATGTAATAAAAGACCGCCGGAATCACGCCGCAGCTGCCGCAGGTCGGGGCCGTCACGACGACTTCCTCCGCCGCGTTCTCTTCCGCCGCGGCATAGGCGTAGGCCGAGATCACGCGGCTCATCGTCACGTCGGCGCCCTCGTCATGGCACCGTTTCTCGAACAGGGTCTTCGCCTTCCGGGACACGTTCAGCCCGCCCGGCAGGACGCCCTCTTTCCGGAGGCCCGCCTCGACGACCTTGCGCATCTGCGCCCAGATCTCGGCAAGATACTCCCTGCAGCCTTCGCCCTCCTGCCGGTATACGAAGTCCGTCAGGGAAAGGCCCTCTCTCCTGCAGGTATCCAGGATCTCGGTGAACGAGCGCTGCGGGTAGACCTCCTTTTCATCCTCGGACGTCTCGCCCTCGATGCGGATCGAACCGCCGCCGACCGAGAAGATCCGGAGGAAGGCCAGCTCCCTGCCGCCCTTGAAGACGCGGAACGTCATCGTGTTCGGATGCGGCAGGTCCTCTTCGGGCGTCTCCTTGTCGAACCGGACGGAGGCGTCCGGGAGCACGGCCAGGACGGCCTTGCGCGTCGCATGCCCTTCGCCCGTGCAGGCGAGCGACCCGTAGAGCGTGACGTCGAAGCCGTCCGCTTCCGGGAACCGCGCCCGGATCAGCCGGGCCGCGTTGTAAGGTCCGACCGTATGCGAACTCGACGGGCCGTTGCCGACTTTATATACGCTTTTGATGCTTTTCATTCTTTCCTTGCGGGAAATGCCGTCGCATTCCCCGGCCTCCTTATTCGTGTCCGAAATCCGGGCACGTGATGCTCATGACCTGCTCGATGATCTCATGCAGTTCGCGCGCCGTTTCCGTCTCGGCCGCCTTGTAGAAGACCTCTTTGCCTTCCCGGCGCCCGGTGATCAGACCGGCGCCCTTCAGCTGGCGCAGATGATGGGAAACGGCCGGATTCGACATGTCCATCAGCTGAGCGATCTCCGAGACGCACTTTTCCCGGTGGCAGAGCAGCCAGAAAATGCGCAGCCGCGTCGTATCGTTCAGCTGTTTGAACACGTCGGCGACCGTCTGAAAATCCCTGATCCTGGACAACTGTTCCTTCATGATGCCCCTCCGTTTATGCTTGCGTGCCGCCCTGCGGCGGCGGTGAACTCTTCCGATTTTTCATTATACATAAAAACGGCGCCGTTAACAAGCGGACGGCCCGCGAAAGATTTGTTCTTTTTTTGTGCGAAAGTACTTGCAATTCCCGACGGAAAGGAGTATACTTCAGTTATCAATTAAATAATTGTTTAATTGTTAAATCTAACGACCCGCACAAGGAGGCCGGACATGAAGAAAACATATAAGATCGAAGTGGATTGCGCGAACTGCGCGAATCTGATGGAAGAAGCCGCGAAGAAGACGCCCGGCGTCGCGAACGCGGTCGTCAACTTCATGACGCAGAAAATGACCGTGGAATTCGAAGAGAACACGGAACCGCAGACCGTCATGAAGGCGGTCCTGAAAGCCTGCAAAAAGGCCGAGCCGGACTGCGAGATCGAACTGTAAGGAATCACGGGCGGCGTCGTTCATACGGCGCCGCCCTTCTGCATTTTCCGGAGTCATTATGAGCAAGAAACAGAGAAAAATGCTGATCCGGATCCTGATCGCGGGCGTGATGCTGCTTGCGCTGCATTTCATTCCCGTCACGGGTCCTTTACGGCTGGCCCTGTATCTGATCGCCTACGGCGTCATCGGATACGACATCCTGATCAAGGCCGGCAAGAACATCCTGCGCGGCCATGTCTTCGACGAGAACTTCCTGATGGCCATCGCGACCGTCGGCGCGTTCGTGCTCGGCATCCTGAAGAAAAGCGGGGATTACGGCGAGGCTGTGGCCGTCATGCTCTTCTATCAGATCGGCGAGCTCTTCCAGAGCATTGCCGTCGGCAAGAGCCGGAAGAGCATCACGGCGCTGATGGACATCCGCCCGGATCACGCGAACATCGAGGAGGACGGCGTGCTGGTGCAGGTCGATCCCGACGACGTCGCTATCGGCAGCGTCATCGTCGTGCAGCCCGGCGAAAAGGTGCCGATCGACGGCATCGTGACATCGGGCGAGTCCTCGCTCGACACGGCGGCGCTGACCGGCGAGAGTGTCCCGCGCACCGTCCGGGAAGGCGAGGAAGTCCTCAGCGGCTGCATCAACATGACGGGCGTCCTGAAGGTGCGGACCACGAAGGAAGCCGGCGAATCGACGGCCGCGAAGATCCTGGAGCTCGTCGAGAACGCGAGCTCGAACAAGTCGCAGTCGGAGAACTTCATCTCGAAATTCGCGCGCGTCTATACACCGATCGTCTGCTTCGCAGCGCTCGCGCTCGCCCTGCTTCCGCCGGTCATCCTGCTTCTGGCGGGCCGGACGGCGCAGTGGACGGACTGGCTCTACCGCGCGCTGACGTTCCTCGTCATCAGCTGCCCCTGCGCGCTCGTCGTCTCGATCCCGCTCTCGTTCTTCGCGGGACTCGGCGGCGCGAGCCGCGAAGGCATCCTCGTGAAGGGGTCCAATTATCTTGAAACGCTGTCGAAAACGAAGATCGTCGTCTTCGACAAGACCGGGACGCTGACCGAAGGCGTGTTCGAAGTCAGCGGCATCCACCACAGCCCGTATGAAGACGCCGAGCTTTTGGAATATGCCGCGCACGCCGAGCTGGCGTCGTCCCATCCGATCGCGAAGAGCATCCTGCGCGCCTACGGGAAAGAGCCCGACCGCGCGAAGGTCAGCGGCATCACCGAGGACAGCGGGCGCGGCGTCACGGCAAACGTCGGCGGCCATACGGTCGCGGTCGGCAATGAGCTCCTGATGGCGCAGCTTGGCGTCGAGCCGGTCCCCTGCCATCATTCCGGAACGATCATCCACATCGCCGTGGACCGGGCCTACGCGGGCCACATCGTCATCGACGACCGTATCAAGGAGCATTCGAAGGAAGCGCTCGAAAAGCTGCGTGAAGCCGGCGTCAGCCGCACGGTCATGCTGACCGGGGACGGCGAAAAGGCGGCGGCCGCGGTCGCGGAGGCGCTCGGCGTCACCGAGTACCGCGCGCGCCTGCTGCCCGGCGAAAAAGTCGCAGCGGTCGAAGGCCTGCTGTCCGAAAAGGGCGCGAACGAAGCGCTCGCCTTCGCGGGCGACGGCATCAACGACGCGCCGGTCCTCTCCCGCGCGGACATCGGCATCGCGATGGGCGCACTCGGGTCGGACGCCGCGATCGAAGCGGCCGACGTCGTGCTGATGGACGACGACCCGCGGAAGATCGCCAAGGCCGTGCGCATCTCGAAATAGTGCCTGCGCATCGTCTATGAGAACATCGTCTTCGCGATCGGCGTCAAGCTGATCTGCCTGATCCTTTCCGCCTTCGGTCTCGCGAACATGGGCCTTGCGGTCTTCGCGGACGTCGGCGTCATGGTGATCGCGGTCCTGAACGCGATCCGCGCACTGCGCGTCAAGAATCTCTGAGGAGTTCCCGTGAAAAAAGCACGTTTCCGCAAACTGTCGGCAATACTCATCCTGGCGGCCGTCCTGACGGCCGCCTTCCCGCATGCTGTCCTGGCGGACGGACCGGACGGCCCGCCTTCCGAAGGCTACGATACCGCGACGCAGCAGATCCGCCTGCCGTTCGTCTCGCTGGGCCATAAGCAGTATGAGTGGGATTTCCCCTATTCGGACGGGTTTTTCACCGTCCCCTCGACGAATCTTTCGCTCGGCCTTGCGCGCGCCTCGATCGGACTTGCGATCTCGGCGTTCCGCAACGACAA
Organism: Lachnospiraceae bacterium; assembly: GCA_017958935.1. The sequence goes on from JAGDBR010000082.1 coordinate 6,685, forward strand.
CGATCCGCTCGAGAACCAGTACGGGACCTATCTCGGCGCCGCCGGGTTCACGGACATCACGCCCTTCGGCTATGATCAGCCCACCGCACAGAACTCCCTCTCCGGCGTCATTGCGATGAAAAAGATCGGCGGCTTCACGCTGATCGCGGCCGTCCCGTGCGGCCAGGGCTACGGCAAGGAATGGGGCGGGAACATGTTCGTCGGCGACGGGGAACGGCATGCCGGCTTCGATGCGGGCGCCCGGATCCTCGAGGGAAAGATCGACGAATTCATCCGCACGCACGAACTGACCGGCCCGCTGAAGCTCTGGGTGACCGGCTTCTCGCGCGCCGCCGCGGTCGGCAACCTGACCGCCGCGGACATGATCGAGTCCGGCCGGTTCGAGGATGTTTTCGCCTATCTGTTCGGCGTGCCGCGTACGACGCGTTCTCCCGTCTTCCACGACGGTATCTTCAACATCTGCGGCAAGTACGACCCGGTCACGCAGGTCGCACCCGAAAGCTGGGGCTTCGAACGGAACGGCTTCGACTATTTCACGCCGGCGGAAGAGACCGACACGCACTATGCCCTGCAGTCCATGCGCGCCGGCGCGGTCAGCCGCGCCATTTCCGGGGACCGCATGCGCAACAACCCGGAGATCAACTACCAGCTGCGCATGATCATCGAATTCCTCGCCGAGATGTTCCCGACGGCGGCGGAATACTGCGAAGCGTTCCAGGACGTCCTCGTGCGGACCATGACCGAAAAGACGCCGGACAACCTCCTCGAGACGCTGCTCTCCGCCCTCTCGTCGCTCGACAGGCTCGACAGGCGCCAGGAATACAGCAGCGACGTTCTGGAGGATTATCTTTCCCATATACTCTCCCAGCATCTGACCGCCGATCCGCGGCAGGTCGCCGAAGGCCGGTGGGATCCGGATGCGTCGATCGGCGTCAACCTGATGCGGGAACACATGCCGCTGACTTACGTCTGCTGGCTGTACTCCTCCGATAATCTTGACGACATCCTTTTCGGGCCGCGCTTCACGCGGCGGGTCGTCATCAACGCGGACGCGGACGTCGAAGTGCTGCTGGACGGACAGGTCGTCGGCGGCGCGCTGCGCGACGGTACGGTCATCAGCCCCGCTGCCGCCGGGATTGCCGAGAACCCGGACGCGGACGTCCCGCATGCGATCAACGCGGTGCGCGACGGGAACAAGACCGTCGTGAACATCCCGATGAATGACCGGTACACGATCCTCATCCGCACCTACGGATTGACGAACGTCTCTTACTATGACGTGTTCAGCAGTCCTTACACGACGTTCGGACAGGCCGACAAACTGCACGTTTTCCTCGCGCCTGAAGACGAATATGCCATCATCGCGGATTACGCGGACGAGATCTCGAAGCCGGAAGCCCTTCAGGGGCGGACGCCGCACGTCCGTGAAATGGATTTCACTTATTCCACGGCGATCATCATGGCGGACGAGGCCGGCGCCACCCGGCACATTTCCCTGCGGTCCATCCTGCAGCTCCTGCTCTGGACGGTCGTGTCCGTGCTGCTGATGCTGCTGGTCTGCCTGGCTGTCGCGCTGTTCCACCGCCGCGCATACAAAAAGAGCGGAAAACAGTTTTCCGCTCTCTATGTCATCATTCCGCACCTTCTGCTTGCCGCCCTGTTCTCGGCGCTGACCGTGTTCTTCACGGTCAACATGTTCTCCATCGGCGCCGCGCGCTCCGTGTTCGCGGGGCTGACTGTGTTCGTGCTGTTTCTGCTGGCGCTGCGCGGCACGCTGAAGAACCGCTGCCTTCGGAACGTGATCGTGACGGTCTTCCTGCTGCTCGTCTCGGTGGCGAACGGTTTCATCTACCAGCGCAGCGAACTCGTCTCGGCCTCCGTCCTGCACACGGTGATCTACAGCATCTCGATGGCCCTGCTTGCGGCGCTTGCCGTGAGCACGTTCCTGCCGTTCTCCGCTCCCGCCCCGCAGAAAGCGCGGCAGGCGTGAGGGATCGCGGGAGAAGGCTGCATGCAGGCATGAGAGATTGTCGGAGAACGCGCTTAATCCGTGAACGGCAGTCCGCCGATCATTTCCAGCAGTTCCCTGTAGAAGGGGCGGATCACGCTCTTTTTCATCATTCCGCCCTGCAGCGACATGTGGTCGCCGCGAAAGACCGGCATCAACTGCCAGATCCCCGGCTGCACGTTTCCGCGCTCATAGGGCACGGACGGCGCGTTCAAGGGGGCTTTTGCAGAGACCGTATTGACCAGCCCGTCGTTCTCCCGCCAGGAGGCATCGATAACAAAGCCGCCGGCCGTCGTCCCCGTATAGCTTCCCATCAGCGTTGAAGTCCTGCGGAACATCGGCTCCATGAGCCGCCGCACAGGGCTGTGGACGCCATCGCCGGAAGCCCGGGTCGCCGCGCACGGAACGGCAAAGTAATAGACGTACGGCAGCGTTTCGATCCGCTCATTCAACGCGAGCGCATTGTCGATATGCATGTCGAACGCCGCATGGTCCTCCCGGATCCTGCCATCGGACGCAGCCGTTTTCCGGCGGCTGAAGATATTCCCCCAGAATTCGTCCCGACGCGAGATCCTGACCGCGCTGACGTCAAAAGACGGATCATTGTACAGATCGTACGCGGTGGTTCCGTTCGTCGGCGCCGCGAGCGTCACGAGCGCATGGAGCCGGCCGCCCTGCCCGCCCCTGAAGAACGCCGAAAGGTCCTCATCCTCCGTCGCCTGCCGCTCTTCGGCCGACCCGTTCGCCAGAAGTTCCGAGAAAAGGCGGATCGTCGCGCCGCCGAACGAATGGCCGAACAGCACGATCTTCTTTCCGCTCTCCCAGTCGGGGATCAGCGGCTGTCCCGAGAAATCTTTCCCGAACCGTTCATGAGCGCAGCGCAGACTGTGGGCTTTTCCGTAGTCCACCCTCCTGCCGGCCAGCTGCGCGTACAGCTCGCAGGCCCTGTCCCACGCGCTCCCCTCCGGCGACACGGAAGCCGCATGGCAGGGGAACCCCTGCTTCGCAAGATATTTCATCAGGTCCCCGCCGCGCATGCCCCAGTACGGGAAATAGCGGTTCGCCTTGTCGTAACTGC
>JAGDBR010000083.1 GCA_017958935.1 Lachnospiraceae bacterium
GATATCTCCCGGATCCTCCGGTTGAAGCCGTCGATCGTGAGCGTCCCGGCGTTGACCTCGTCGAGCACCGCCCGGACCGCCGGGTTGCCGGAGGACGCGAGCCTGTATTCGCGCACCAGGTTGTTGAGGCGGACGAAGTTGTGTTCGTCGATCCCGCCCTTGTCGAAACAGATGTGGAGCAGCAGGATCTCCAGCGCGGCGTTTCCGCCGAACACCCGGATGCGGTCCAGCGGCACGATCGTGTCCGCGGCGGCCCGCAGGTCCCGGTACACGCACAGGTCCTGCCCGAAGCACAGGTCGTACACGATGTCGAACTTGATCATTCCGTCGGCGGTGAGCCGGAAGAACTGGACATGCGGATAGGCGCAGGCGTTCAGGCGGGGCGTCCTGAACCCGTGTTCGGCAAATATCTTCCGCGCCGTGCCCATGTCCTCCCGGTCGATGTACAGGTCGATGTCCGCGCCGGCGTACAGCTCGGAAAGGGGCAGGTACCCGCGCAGGACCGCGTAACGGACCTTCCGCCCGTTCAGCGCGTCGAAAATACCGTTGATCAGTGTTTCTTTCATCCGTCTCGATGCTCCGTTATTTGCCGCGGGAATCCGCCGTCCCGCCCTTTTTCGCGAGAAACGCCCTGAGCTCGGCGATGTCGCCCTTGAGGTCGCCCAGCAGGAACAGGACCCCGAAATAGATCGCGGCGGCGGCCGCGACGCACAGGAGCAGGAGGAACAGGCTGGTGACATAGTCTCTCGCGAAGAAGAGGAAAACGCCCATGACGGCGGCCGCGAGGAACTGCAGCGCCAGGGATCTCATGTCGATCCTGATCCTGATCTCCCGCCGGATCATGAACGCGGCGATCACGGTGACGAGCAGATAGGACGCGATGGTGGTCCCGGCCGCCGCGACGTACCCGAACAGCGGGATGAACACGATGTTGGACGTGATGTTGAAGACGACGGACGCGACCGTCAGGTACAGCACCATCTTCGTCTTTTCCTTCAGCTGCCAGATCTTGAACAGGGAGTTGTTCACGCCCATGAAGACGAACCCGACGGACGCCAGCGACATGACGATCGCCGCCCCGGAGTACGCGGGGTCCAGGATCGGCCCGTAAATCTGTTTCGACAGCAGGAAGATCCCGGTGCATGCCGGCACGGAGAACAGGAAGAGATACCGGAAGATCGCCGTGATCATGCGCTGCGTGGCGGCCTCGCCCTCGTCGTTCCAGACCCGGATCATCGCCGGGAAGAAGGCGAGGTTGAACGCCGCGATGATGATGCCGATGGAGTTTTCCGCGAACCGGTACGCGATGTCGTACAGGCCGACCTCTTCGCTGGTCAGGTAGTATTTGATGATGTAGCGGTCGGAGTAGTTCAGCAGCCAGCTCGCGCTCCAGACGCCGACCATCGGGAACCCGTACCGGAAGATCACGCCGTTGAAGCTCCGGCTGAAGGTCGACGGCCGGATGTGCCGGAACACGCGGAGCATATAGAGGGCTGCGACGACGGCCAACGCGCAGGTCAGGATCTTCGCGAGGAAGAGCGCTTCGATCTTGCCTCCCGCCAGCTTGCAGTAGAGGATGATGATGAACAGGTTCAGGACCGACTGCAGGATCAGCAGGGCGCAGTAGGCGACGCTGCGGGACGACGCCCGCATCAGCTTCTCGTAGATCTCCCACAGGCTGCTCCAGAACAGCGTGATGACGACGAACAGCAGATAGAACCGGATCGGGATGGACGTCGTGATCCATGCCGTTCCCAGCGTGATCGCCAGCATGACCGCGAACATGACCGCCCAGTCCGCCGAGATCGTGGTGAAGAACTGCTTTTCCGTCCCGTCCTTCCGCGCCGCGTGGTAGTAGCGCAGTCCGGCGGATCCGATCCAGCTCGCGAAGACGGAGGTCATCACGCTGATGAAGCCGGAGATCAGGGAGTAGTCGCCCAGCGCCGAGGGCAGGAGGTATTCCGTCTGGATGCTGACGGAAACGATCCCGACCACGCCCAGCAGGACCTTCGTGAACAGATACAGGAAGGATTCGGCTTTTTCTTTCATGCTCTCACGCCTTCCTTTTCCCCGGCCGTGCCGCCGTTTCCGTCCCGGCGGACCAGCCGGATCCCCCAGGATTCCACTGCGTCCAGGACCCGCATCAGAAACGCGTGGTCCGCGGACTGGAATCTGTCGAGGAACATCTCGTTCAGAAAGATGACAAATACCGTTTCATAATCGAAGACATCCGAATCGTCCGTCTTCAGGATCGCGCACATCGTCCCGTGGTATGCTCCGGACAGGTATTCTTTCATCAGAGTCAGATCCCCGTTGATGAACGCCTCGGTGAAGATGTATAACAGCATGTCGTAGAAACACATGTGCTCCTTCATCTTGTCGAAGTCGATGAATGCCGGAGTGCCGTTGCGGAGAAAGACATTGCCGTCCCAGAGATCGCCGTGCTGGATGCAGGTCCGCAGTTGGCCGTAAGTCCCGCCAGCATTGTTCAAGGTCTTCTCGAAGATGCGCCCGACCTGTTCGTCGCTCCGGAAAACGGGACAGCTGTACTGCGTGTACGTTTCATTTGCCGATTTTCTCTCACAGAAGCGCAGGATTTCGTCGAATTTCGTCTTGACATCCGTGCTGTCATCTGTCAGAAGCTCTTCCGTTACAAAGCATTTTTCTTTCTGAACATCCAGTGTTTTTGCCGTCGGGTAGATGGCTCCGGCCTGTTCCTTCCGGAGGAGATATCGCTCTGTTTCCTCTTGGGACGGGAACATGGAGCACACGGTCTTTTGGCCGAAATCGAAGCCCTTGACAACACCGCCCTCCGTGAGGAGCATTTTTGTGCAC
>JAGDBR010000084.1 GCA_017958935.1 Lachnospiraceae bacterium
CGCGAACGGCTTCCTGTCGGTCACCGGCAAGCACTTCAGAAAGGCGGAGAATTTAGGATGAACTGGCTGCTGATCGCACTCATCGTTTTTGTGATCGTAGAGATCGTATTGAGCTACAGGCGCGGCTTCGCGAAGATGCTGCTCTCCCTGTGCTCGACGGTCGTCGCGATCATTGCCGTGATCATTCTGGCGCCGATCGTGAAAGACATCGTTTTGAAGAACACGCAGTGGGAGCCGCAGCTCGCGGAACGCATCGGAAGCGCGATCGAGAAGAAGCTTTCCGACGGGTCGAATCTGCCGGAGGTCCTGCAGAACCTGCCGCTTCCGGAAAGCGTGAAGGAAACCATCGGCGCGGGCATGAGCGGCGGCAGCGCGGCGGAAGCCGTCATGAAGCTGTCGCACAAGGTCGCGAACATCGCGATCACGGCGGGCGTCTATGTGGCGACGTTCATCGTGGTCCTGCTGCTCCTGAAACTGCTGAGCGGCGTCCTGGGGCTTGTCACGAAGATCCCGGGCCTGCAGCAGCTGAACGGGCTGCTGGGTGTCGCGCTCGGTCTCGTGGAATGCGTGATCATTGTCGACACGGCATTCCTCGTGATCATGGCGATCTCGAACACGCCGCTCGGCCAGACACTGACGGGCATGATCCAGGACAGTCCCGTGCTGACCTTCATCTACGAACACAATCTGCTGTCGCTCATCTGGGCGCAGATCTTCGCGGCGGGCAAGGAAGCCGCGCTTCCGTCGCTGCTGCACCTGCAGGGCTGACGGCGGGACCTCAAAAAAGCATAAGAAAAAGCCTGCGGAATCTTCCGCAGGCTTTTCTCTGTTCAGACGCTTATGCGTTTACTCCGCCGCGTACGGCAGCAGGGCAATGTGGCGCGCGCGCTTGATCGCGGTCGTCAGCGCCTTCTGGTGGGCCGAGCAGGTGCCGGTCACACGGCGCGGCAGGATCTCGCCGGTCTCGGAGATATACTTCCTCAACTTCGCAACGTCCTTGTAGTCGATGACGCCGGCGCCTTCAGCGGAACCGCAGAACACACAGACCTTTTTCTTTCTGTGGACATTGCGCTTTCTGAAGCCGGAATCACCCTTCGCGTCATTTCTATTGAATGCCATAACTAAACCTCCTGATTAATTGAACGGAAGTCCTTCGTCTTCAACTCCGTCCGGAATGTTCATGAAGCCGTCGCCTGCGTCCTGCACGGACGGTGCGGCGCTGCGGGCTTCACGCTGCTGGAAGCTGTCAGAGAAGGTCTGGCCGCCGCGTTCCGCGGAAGCGTTCCTCGACTCTGCAAATTCCTGGTCTTCGACGATGACATCGGTCGTGTAGACACGCTGTCCGTCACGGTTCGTGTAGCTGCCGGTCTGGATCCTGCCGGTCACGATCAGCTTCGTGCCCTGGCGCAGATACTTCTCCGCGAATTCCGCGGCCCGGTCAAAAGCCACACACTGAATAAAGTCTGCCGTCTGGTCGGAGCCGTCCTGGGCATTCCTGCCGCGGCCGCGCCGGTCTACCGCAAGCGTGTAGCGCGCGATCGCCATCTGGCGTTCTCCCTGCGAATAACGGATCTCCGGGTCACGGGTCAGTCTCCCGCATAAAAGCACTTTATTCATACTCACATACCTCGCATTCTTAAGCTTCCTGCTTGACGATCAGGAATCTGATGACCTGCTCCATGATACGAACATTGTTTTCGATCTGTGCCGGCGCGTCGAGGGGTGCCTCGAACTTGACGACATAGTAGAAAGCTTCTGTCATTTTCTGGATCTCATAAGCGAGTTTCTTCTTTCCCCAGTCATCCACGTTCTCGACGGTGCCGCCGAACCGGGTGACGTAGGAAAGGATTCTCTCCATGGCAGCAGCCCTGGCCTCATCCTCCAGATTGCCATTTAAGACAACGACTAATTCATACTTGTTCATCTGGTTTTTACCTCCTTTTGGTCTCTGGCCCCGGTCGCCCGGAGCAAGGAAATGATATAGCATCACGAATTGGCATTATACAATGAAACGATCGGAAATGCAAGTGTTTATTGAAAAAAGAGAGGCTCTATGCTATAATGCACAAATAATAGGCGCATTGTGCGCCTCACGCACATCCGACGGGGAGTTCGAGCATGGAAACGACGAAGAAAAACGCGCTGAATGCTTTGTTCATATGGCCGCTGGCCATCGGGGTCCTGTTTGCCGCGCTGACGGCGGCAGCGTTCTTCGTGGACACGAAGGCCGGCTTTGCCGCGCTGATCCTGACGGCCCTGTACTTCCTGCTGTTCCTGATCCTGTATCTGGTCTTCCGGAAACGGATCGTCCGGAAGCTTTCCGAGTTCGGCGCGGCCTATTCGCAGGTGCAGAACCGGATGCTCCGGAAGATCCTGATTCCGTTTGCGCTGACGGATTCGCAGGGCAGCATCTACTGGGCGAACGAAGCGTTCCGCAATGAGTTCGGCCTGAAGAAGAACCGGGAAGCGGCGCTGCAGCAGGTCTTCCCGGAGATCAAATACGGGGAGGAGACCGACTTCCACGTCGGAAAAGACGGCAAGTACTACCGGGTCGACATGACCGACATCACTTCCGATGAAAAGACGCCGGACGGCCTGAAGACCGACCCGTCGAAATCGCTCTTCATGGTCTACGTCAAGGACGAGACCGATGCCGTCGTCAGCACCCGTACCCTGGAAGAGGAGCGGGCCGTGCTCGCGCTGGTCTATCTCGACAACTACGACGAGATCATGGACGGCGTCGAATACGAGCAGCAGTCGATCCTGGCTGCCCTGCTGGAGCGGAAACTGAGCAAATACATCGCGAATTACAAGAGCGTGATCCGGAAGATGGAGAAGGACCGTTACTTCTTCGTCGCCCCGCATAAAGCCGTCGTCCAGATGGAGGAGGACAAGTTCCCGATCCTCGACGACATCAAGACCGTCAACGTCGGCGGCCAGCAGACGCCCGTCACGGTCAGCATGGGCATCGGCATGGGCGGCGAGACCTTCGCGCAGAACTATGCCTACGCCGAGAACGCGATCGACATGGCGCTCGGCCGCGGCGGCGACCAGGTCGTCTTCAAGAACGGCGACGAGGTCCGCTATTACGGCGGCAAGACGCGTTCCACAGAGCGCAACACCCGCGTGAAGGCCCGCATGAAGGCCAACGCGCTGCGGGAGATCATCGAGGCGAAGGAGAACGTCCTGATCATGGGCCACCCGATCAGCGACCTTGACTGTCTCGGTGCCGCGATGGGCATCTACGCCGTCGTGAACTATTCGGAACAGAAGGCCCACATCGTGCTGGACCAGGTGACCTCGACCGTGGAGATCGTCGCGGATTCCTTCCGGAAGAACAGCGACTACCCGTCCGACCTGTTCATCACGCCGCAGCAGGCGATCGACATCTGCGGGCGCGACACGCTCGTCGTGGTCGTCGATACGAACCGGCCGTCGTACACGGTCTGTCCGGAGCTGCTGAACATGACCGACCAGGTCGTCGTCATGGACCACCACCGCCAGGGCAAGGAATACATTGAGAATGCGCTGCTGTCCTACGTGGAGCCGTACGCCTCGTCCGCGTCCGAGATGGTCGCCGAGGTCGTCCAGTATTACG
>JAGDBR010000085.1 GCA_017958935.1 Lachnospiraceae bacterium
CAAGCCGGTCGTGCCGACGCTCGTCATGCTGTTCTGCTGGTGCGCGGTCCGCGTCATCACGCTGATGACGATCGGACAGGTCTATCACAACATCCTGCTGGTCATCTGGATCTATCCGATCACCTGGGCGCTGAGCACCCTCTTCTACCTGTTCTACCTGGGGCATCTCCGGAAGAAAGGCGTGTACTGAAGACGGCAATGCAAAACGCCGGGTGCACGGGCTGAAAACAGCCGGGGCTTTGGCAGTGCATAAAGAAAGACCTTTCAGTTCCCTGAAAGGTCTTTCTTTTTATGCTTCCGGATCCGCGAAGACTTGCTGTGCGTAGCGCACCGCGGCCATCGCGTCCTTCCCGTACGCGTCGGCGCCGATCCTCTCGGCGTATTCTTTCGTCAGCACCGCGCCGCCCGCCATGACCTTCACGCCCGGCACGCGGCTCTTCAGCAGCCGGATCGTCTCCTCCATCGCCGGGACTGTCGTCGTCATCAGCGCGGACAGCCCCACGAGCCGTATTTGCCCCTTTTCGGCTGCTTCGGCGACCGTTTCGGGTTCCACGTCCTTTCCGAGATCCAGGACCGTAAAACCGTAGTTTTCGAGCATGACGCGCACGATGTTCTTGCCGATGTCGTGGATGTCGCCGCGGACCGTCGCGAGGATCACCCGGCCCTTTTCCTGCTGCGGCTGTCCCTTCAGCGCGCCCTGCAGGACCGCGAAGGCGGCCTTTGCGGCATCCGCGCTCATCAGAAGCTGCGGCAGATAGAGCCGTCCTTTTTCATAGGCTTCGCCGACCGCGTTCAGCGCCGGCACGAGGTGCTCCTCAATGATCTTCAGCGGCGCCTTACCTTCCTTCAGCAAGGCGCGCGTCCTCTCTTCCGCCGCTGCGGCAAGCCCGCGCTCCACGGCGTTCTGCAAGGTCAAAGCGGACGTGTCCGCACCGGTCTTCAGGCCCACCGAAGCGGCGGCTTTTTCACCTTTCGTTGCCGCCGGAGCGCCCGTCCCGGTCTTCAGCGACATTTCTGTTATCGCGATATCCGCGAACGTTTCCGAGAACCGCAGGCCCTGCCTGTCATGCATCAGCAGCGCGTTCCCGGCCATCAGGGCCGCGTGCATCGTCACGTCGTTCGGGTTCATGATCGCGAGCGACAGCCCGTTCTGCATCGCCATCGTCAGGAAAGCCGCATTGACGGCCGGCCGCGCCGGCAGGCCGAACGACACGTTCGAGACGCCGAGCACTGTCCGGCAATGCAGTTCCTCCTTCGCCCGGCGGATCGTCTCAAGCGTCGTCAGCGCGCTGTCCGGCGCCGCCGAGACCGCCATGGTCAGGCCGTCGATCAGGATGTCCTTCTGCGGGATGCCGTATGCCGCGGCCCGCGAAAGGATCTTCTTCGCGACGGCGATCCGTCCGTCCGCCGTTTCCGGGATGCCGTTCTCGTCGAGGCACAGCGCGACGAGCGCTGCCCCGTATTTCTTCGCCAGCGGCAGGACCGCCTCGAGAGAGGCTTCCTTGCCGTTCACCGACTTGATG
>JAGDBR010000086.1 GCA_017958935.1 Lachnospiraceae bacterium
GTAGACTTCGTCCGTGTCTTCCATGTGCTCGACGATGAAGTCCGCGAAATCCGGGCAGTCGACCACGTTCGCCTACACGTCGCCGTAGCCCTTCAGAAGCTGCATCTCGCCTTTCTCAACGTAGGGGCGGAAGACCTTCGCGATGTCGTAGAAATAACCGGTCGGACGGTAGATCACATACTCGATGCCAGACCGCCGGAGGTCTTTCTCGAACAGATGCTTCGCGTGCAGCATCGGCACCTTTTCGGCGCCGGGCTTGTCGCAGGAGATGACCGAGACGTAGTTGAATTTGCGGACGCCGGCTTTCTTCGCTTCGTTCAGCAGGTTCAGATTGCCCTGATGGTCGATGTCGTAGGCTGTGAACTTCGTGGAAGCCGTCGTCAGGCCCATCGTCGTGATGACGATGTCCGCGCCGTCGCATAAGCCCTCGAGCGTCTTCGGGTCGGTCGCGTCGATCTGTGCGAAGCGGTATTTTCCTTCGCAGCCTTCGACGGAGCGCTCCTTCAGGTCCGCGGCGACGATCTCGTGTCCGCCCCGGACGAGGCTCTTGAGGATCTCGGCGCCCAGATTGCCGAAGGCACCTGCAAGTACTACCTTCATATGATGTTCCTCCTTCATAAAAAGGCCCGCCGTCCGAATGCATAAAAGTCACGAACAGCAGGCCATTGATGAATTGTTTCTGCGGGAAAGCGGCAGGGCTTTCCCGCTTGTATACATTATAGCATACATTTCAGTAAAATCAAGGACGGACGGGCCCCGGGACGGAGAAAAACAAATGTGAAAACTCCGTGAAGCAAATTGACAAACCGCGCGAAAAATGGCATTATTTGGAAAGAGGTTTTCAATGGGCGAAGAGAAGGAAAAATCGAAAGGGCTCGGGCTTTTCGCGTACCTGGCAGTGCTGCTGGCAGGTCTTCTTTGCGTGAGCGCCGTCTGGTTCCTCGTCCCGGACAGAAAAGGGACGCCGCAGCCTGTTCCGGTGAGCACGAAAGAGGAGCCTTCCTCCGAAGCGCCCAAAACGACAAAAGAGCAGGAAAGCGCGCCCGCACCGTCTTCGGAAGTGCCTCCGGAAGCGTCCTCCGCGGAGGATGAGACGCCCGGCGCCTCCTCAGGACCGGCGGAAGGCACGTCTTCGGCGCCGCTCCCGACGCTCCCGCCCGTCCAGGTCGAGACCTTCGTCGAGGGCGAGGTCGTCGATTCGTTCTACCAGTATGTGAACGATTATGACTGGCAGGACCTCTACACGCTGATGATCCTGATCGGACAGACCGGCATCGGCCTGAATGAAGGAAGCGAAGGCAAGCATGCGTCCTTCTCGATCTTCTCGGTCAATCCGGAATTCGATCCGATGATCTTCGTCGGCTTCACCGATCCTGCGACGAACGTCAGCGTCATGACGCTCTACATCACCGATCACGGTTACGCCTATGAACTGCTGAAGGTATTCAACGACCGGATCTACATCGATCCTGCGGAAGGCGCGCTCTGCACGGCAAACGGCAATGCGACCTACCGGTATTCGCCGCATGTTCTGATGAAGCTGCCGAAAGCCGCCGGGGAGATCCCGGCAGGCTTCGTGCCGCTTCCGATCACGGATGCGACGAATATCAAGATCACGCGGCAGGACGTCGAATCCTACCTGGTCCGTTACGGGAAAGGAGGACAGTGATGAAGAACCGGCCCTCAGGCAGAAGAAAGAGAAACCCCTTCCTGTATTTCCTGAAGCGGAACGGACTGCTGATCCTCTTCAGCGTGATCTTCATGTTCGCCGCCGTGAAGCTGATCATGATCCTGGCCGATTATAAGCAGGGGCGGGATATCTATGCCTCTATCCGCGAGTCCTTCACGGCGCCCGGCAATACGATCGAAAGGACGAAGAAGGAAGAGCCGAAGCCATCCGAATCGTCCTCCGAAGCTGCTGAAACGGAAGTGCCGTCCGCATCCGGCAATGAGGCCGCGTCTTCCGAGGAAGCGCTTCCGACGGATCCTTCCGATCCGCCGGCGCCTGTACAGCCGACCGAATACATCGTGCACCATGTCTGGCCGGATCTCGAATCGCATGCGCATGAAACGAAGCTGGGCTTCCTGCACACGACCTTCGACTACATCCTGGTGCCGAAGTACGCGTTCGACATGGCTTCGCTGATCGCGATCAACCCGGACGTCTGCGGCTGGATCCAGATCGAAGGCACGCACATCGACTATCCGCTTGTGCAGGGAGACGACAACGAAAAGTACCTGCGCGCCGCCGTGACGGGAGAACCGAACAACGCGGGCAGCATCTTCGTGGACTACCGGATCA
>JAGDBR010000087.1 GCA_017958935.1 Lachnospiraceae bacterium
CCTCGCTTTCGCGCTGAACAAGCCGGTGATCGCGGTCCCGACGCTGGACGCGATGGCGTTCGGCTGCTGGGGCGCTGAGGACGTACTGTGTCCCGTTCTGGACGCGCGGCGTTCCGAAGTCTATTCGGGACTCTATCATTTCGAAGACGGCCGTTTCATCGTGGACGAGCCGGCAGCGGCGCTGCCGCTGGAAGAGCAGGTGAAAAGGGCGGAAGCACTCGCCGGAAGGCTCGGCCGGAGCGTTATGTATCTGGGCGACGGGCTTTCGGTCCATGAAGAGAAGATCCGCGCGCTGACGGAAGGACGCGCGCATTTTGCGGCGGAGCCCGTGCGTTTCCAGCGGGCGGAAGCCGTCGCTGCGCTCGGCCGCAGGCTGTTCGAAGAAGGAAAGACGGAAGACGCGTTCACGTTCCAGCCGATCTATCTTCGAAAGTCGCAGGCGGAACGGGAGCGGCTGGAGGCCGGTCTGTCCATCGAACCGGCGGAAGGGGAGATCTCCGCGGAGCCGCGCGAGATGGCGCCTGCCGGGGAAAAAGCGGCGGAAGACGGCGAAAAGGCCGGCGGCACGGCCTGAAGGAGCGGCGCATGACGATCAGGCCGATGAACGAAACGGACGTCGACGCGGTCGCGTCGCTTGAAAGGCGGGCGTTTACGATGCCCTGGAGCCGGGAAGACTTCGAGACATGCGTGTCGTCGCCGCTCAGGCACTATCTGGTAGCGGAGGACGATACGGGGCGGATCGTCGCCTACGGCGGGTTCCAGCAGGTCTTCGACACGGCGGACATCGAGAACATCGCCGTGGAAGAGGACTGCCGGCGCAAAGGCATTGCGAAGGCGCTGTTTACGGCGCTGCTTGATAAGGGACGGGAAAACGGCGTCAGCCGGTTCTTCCTGGAGGTCCGCGACTCGAACCTGCCCGCGATACGCCTCTACGAATCCTTCGGGTTCGTTGAGATCGCGGTCCGCAAAGACTATTACAGGGAACCGCGTGAAGACGCGCGGATCTATTCGCTTCAGCTTGCTTAAGGCGGGAAGGAGCGGGAGAGAAGCCGGGATGCCGGCGCCCGTACCGGAGCGCCTGCCGCGAAAAGGATGCCTATGTTAGATGTTTGTTTGCTCGGAACGGGCGGCATGATGCCGCTTCCCTACAGATTCCTGACGTCGCTGCTGCTGCGCTACAACGGCAGCTCGCTGATGATCGACTGCGGGGAAGGCACGCAGGTCGCGCTCCGGAAAGCGGGCTTTTCCGCCAATCCGATCGACGTGATCTGCTTCACGCACTATCACGGCGACCATATTTCCGGACTGCCGGGCTTATTGCTGACCATGGGGAACGCGGAGCGCACGGAGCCGCTGACGCTGATCGGCCCGAAGGGGCTCGAGCGCGTCGTGAACAGCCTGCGCGTCGTGGCGCCGGAACTGCCGTTCGGCATCCGGTTCCTTGAGTTCAACGGGCCCGAGGCAGACTTCTGCCTGAACGGCTACCGGATCCACGCGTTCAAACTGCAGCACGGCGTGCCGTGCTTCGGCTACACGGTCTCGATCGACCGGCTCGGCCGGTTCGACGCGGAGCGCGCCAAGGCGCAGGACATCCCGCTGAAGTACTGGAACCGCCTGCAGCACGGCGAGACCGTCGAGGAGGACGGAGCGGTCTACACGCCGGACATGGTCATGGGCGAAGCGCGCAAGGGCCTGAAGGTGACGTACGCGACGGATTCCCGGCCCGTGAAGAGCATTGCCGAGAACGCGAAGGGCTCCGACCTGTTCATCTGCGAAGGGATGTACGGCGATCCGGAGCGGAGCGGCCACGTCAAGGACCACATGCACATGCTGATGCAGGACGCCGCGCGCCTGGCGAAGGAAGCGGACGTGAAGGAACTGTGGTTCACTCATTTCAGCCCCGCGGAGCTGCGTCCGCAGGATTACCTTCCGGAGGTCCGGAAGATCTTTGAAAATGCCGTCGTACCGAAGGACGGGTACGGCGTTGAGCTAAACTTTGAGGAAGACTAAAGGAGATTCAGATGAAGTACGATGTTGCCGTGATCGGCGCAGGCGTCGTCGGAGCCCTGATGGCGAGGACGCTTGCCAGGTATGAGTTAAAGGTCGTCGTTCTCGAGAAAGAGTGCGACGTCGCAATGGGCGCGACCCGCGCGAACTCTGCGATCGTTCACGCGGGCTTTGACGCGAAGGAAGGCTCGCTGAAGGCGAAGCTGAACGTGCAGGGTTCCGAGATGTTCGAGGAACTGACGAAGGAACTCGGCGTGAAATACATTCGGAATGGCTCCCTGGTCGTCGGCTTCAGCGAGGAAGACCGCAAGACCCTTGAGGAGCTGCTGGAGCGCGGCGTGAAGAACGGCGTGAAGGATCTGCGCATCGTCGAGAAGGAAGAGCTTCACCGGATGGAGCCCGGCCTGGCCGACAACATCGTCGTGGCCCTGTGGGCGCCGACGGGCGCGATCACCTGCCCGTATGAGCTGACGATCGCGGCGATCGGGAACGCGATGGACAACGGCGTCGAACTGAAGCTGAACTACGCGGTCTCTTCGATCGCCGAAAAAGAGGACGGCTTCGTGATCAGCGACGGCCGCGAAGAGATCGAAGCCGCCTACGTGATCAACTGCGCCGGCGTCTTCTCGGACGAAGTCGCGCGCATGGTCGGCGACGATTCGTTCACGGTGCATCCGCGCCGCGGTGAATACGTGCTGCTCGATAAGGAAGTCGGCAACATCGTGAAGTCCACGATCTTCCGCACCCCGACGAAGATGGGCAAGGGCATCCTGATCAGCCCGACCGTCGACGGCAACCTGATCACCGGTCCGACCGCGACCGACCAGACCGACAAGACCGATACGGACACGACCGACGAGGGCATGGGCTTCGTCATGCGTCAGGCCATGGAGGATTCTCCGCTGGTCCGCTACAACCGTTCGATCACCTCGTTCGCGGGACTCCGCGCGGTCGGCTCGACGGGCGACTTCATCATCACCTCGCCGGTGCACGGCTTCGTCAATGCGGCCGGCATCGAGTCTCCGGGCCTCTC
>JAGDBR010000088.1 GCA_017958935.1 Lachnospiraceae bacterium
AACGTCGCCGCTCGTCGTCCGGATCCCGATCTTCGGGGCGTCGCAGGCGTCAAACCGCACGTCGCCGCTCGACGTCCGGACCGTCAGTTCTTCTTCCAGAACGGTATTCGCGGCAACGACGTTGCCGCTGCTGGTCTCGGAAGAAAGGGCCCTGCCGCGCACGCCGTCGAAATAAACGTTGCCGCTCGAGGTATGCGCGCTCAGGCTGTCTTTGAACCCGCCCGCATAGCGGACATTGCCGCTCGAGGCGTCCAGTTCCGCCTTTTCGAACACAAATCCCCGTTCGACGGCGATGTTCCCGCTGCTTGTGCCCGCCTTCAGCTCCCGGTAGGTCCCCTCCGGCAGATAGATCAATACTTCCACGGGGATGTTGACGAGCATGACGTTGGTCCTTTCGGACTTCTGCCGCGTGATCTTCAGCACGCCCCGGTCCGCCGTGACTTCATGACGTATCACGTCGGCCTCCTTGCAGACGACGCGGCTCCCGCCTTCATCCGCGGGATACAGGTGCACGTCGGCTTCCGAGCACTCGATGACGACGGTATCGATCTGCTCGCGCAGCATATAGGTATGGGTCTCCGCTTTCGCCATGTACGGCTGGATGATCGAGCAGCCCGTCAGCATAAGGCCTGCCCCCGCGAGTACCGCGGCGAGCAAGACCGTTCCGGTTTTCTTCATCCGATGTCTTCCCCTTTTCCTTCGTTCAAAAAAGCATCCAGATAGATCCTGCAGGCTTCCTCAATGTCCAGTTCGTTCTCGCTGTTGCGGATGATGTGCCCGATCGTCCTGGCCGGGATCAGGATGTCCGCGGCACGCATGCTCTTTTTACGCGAGCGCGCCATTTCCCCGACCAGCTTCCTGAGGTCCGCGTCCTGATACAGATCCCTGTACAGCTTCGCGTCCCGTTTCCTGCGCTGCAGGCAGCACCGGTTGTGGAACAGGCGGATCAGCGTCGCGATGCCGAAGGTGATCGGAAGGATCAGCAGGATCGGCACCCACGCCGGAAGCCGTGTCAGGAAGCCGTAGAAATCCTGCCAGTTGCCGATGACCATGACCATCGTGACGTAGACCATGCTGTAGACGAAGACCGGCAGCAGCGTCCAGAACGTCTCTCGGACCCGGATGTAGTGGTCGCAGATGAAGACGCAGAACGCGACGATCGAGATCACCGGACAGACACCGTGCAGGAAAAAGCGGGATCCGCCGAAGATCAGGCCGAAGCCCTTCACCGGCGAAAGGATGAACAGCGAGACCAGGAACGTCAGCGCGACGCCCGTCACGCCGACGAACAGGAAGTCCACGATCCAGTTCGGCAGATGGTAATGCCCCGTCCGCAGGCCGTCGACCGTGTACGGCAGCACCAGCAGCATCCCGATCCCCATCAGGATGTTCGAATCGACCGTGAACATGGAGAAGGTCCGGATCCCCATGTGGTCGAAATTCTCGTCATAGATCGTGACCAGGTTCATCGTCACGCCGATGCACACGCAAAGCGCCACGAACGCCGCGCTGATCATCGCCGCCAGGCACTGGGCCCTTGTTTTTTTCGCCACGGGATCTCTCATCCGGTCTCCCCTCCTTGTTTTTACTTGATGATAGCACCTCGCCCGCCTTCCGTCAATTGATATCGCCCCGCAAAGCCGTTTATCAAGTTGCTTTTTCGTATCCGAATTGGTATAGTTAAATCGGCCCGGAAGAGAGACATCTTGCATCAAAATAATGATTATCAGGAGGCTGAAAATGGATCTCCCCCGCTTCTACGAAGACCTGAACGCGCTGCATGTGAACATGCGCCAAAAGCGTGCCTACTACGTGCCGTCGACCGGCAGCCGCGAATATATGCCGCGTGAATACTCGGACCGCTTCCAGCTGCTGAACGGCGACTGGGGCTTCCTCTATTTCAACAGCGACCGCGAGCTGCCCGAAGGCTTCTGCGGCGCAGACTTCGACGAGACGCGGATGGACGTCCTGCCCGTCCCGTCCTGCTGGCAGATCTACGGCTACGGTCAGAACAATTACGCGAACATCCGCTTCACGATCCCCTATGACCCGCCCTATGTGCCGGACGACGATCCGTGCGGCCTGTACGTGCGCGACTTCGAGCTCCAGGAACCCGGCGACGGCGCCGATTTCAGCAGCCGGCACCTCGTGTTCGAGGGCGTCGATTCCTGCCTGGACGTCTGGGTCAACGGTGTCTACATCGGCTATTCCCAGGGCTCGCACAACATGTCCGAGTTCGACATCACGAAAGCGGTGCACGCCGGCACGAACCGCCTGACCGTGCTCGTCCGCCAGTGGTGCGACGGCACGTATCTCGAGGACCAGGACAAGCTCCGCATGAGCGGCATTTTCCGCGACGTCTACATCCTGTACCGGGCAAAGGAGCGCATCGAGGATTTCTGCGTGACCGAGCGCTTTTCGAAGGACCGGCGCCGCGCGGACCTGAACGTCGCGCTGTACGCGAACCGGCCGGTGCAGGCCCGCGTTTCACTCCTGTTCGACGGTGAGACCGTTGCCGAATGCCCGCCCGTCCTGATCGGACCGGACAGCGTTCCGGACGAACGCGGCTTCCTCCGCCACGACGTTTCGCTGAGCGTTTCCGAACCGCTGCTGTGGAACGCGGAAGAGCCGGTCCTCTACACCCTCGTCATCGAAACGGAGGACGAGATCATCGCGCACCGGCTCGGCCTGCGCGACATCACGGTCGAGAACCGCGTCGTGAAGATCAACGGCCGCCCGATCAAGTTCCGCGGCGTGAACCGCCACGACTCGAGCCCCTTCAACGGCTACGCGGTCACTTACGACGAGATCTTCACCGACCTTTCGATGATGAAAGCGCACAACGTCAACGCGATCCGCACGAGCCATTACCCGGCCTCCCCGCTGATGCTGGAGCTGGCCGACGAGCTCGGCTTCTACGTGATCGGCGAGAGCGACATCGAGATCCACGGCTGCGACATCCTCTACGGTTCGGGCGACGGCGACAGCACCTTCGGCCTGCTCGCGGACGACCCGCGCTGGAAGGACGCGATCCTGGACCGCGTCGAGTCCAACGTGCTCCGCGACCGCAACACGACCTGCGTCGTCATCTGGTCCCTCGGCAACGAAGCCGGCTTCGGCGGCAATTTCGAGGCGGCCGGCGCCTTCGTCAAGGCACTCGATCCGACGCGTCTTGTCCATTACGAGAGCGCGCTGCATCCGATCGCCTACGACGAAAAGAAATACGGCGGCAAGCTCGTCTTCGACCGGCAGCATTATCCGCGCCCGGACGGCAGCTTCGACTATTCCGCCCTCGACCTTTACTCGCGCATGTATCCGCCGCTCGAAGAGACCGAGGCGTACGCGAAGAACGGCGACAAACCGATGATCCTCTGCGAGTACTGCCACGCGATGGGCAACGGCCCCGGCGACCTCGAGGATTACTGGAAGCTCTTCTACAAATATGACAGCCTCTGCGGCGGCTTCGTCTGGGAATGGTGCGACCACAGCGTCTACATGGGCACGACCCCGGACGGCCGCGAGAAATACTTCTACGGCGGCGACTGGGGCGATACGCAGAACGACGGCAACTTCTGCATGGACGGTCTGGTCTATCCGGACCGCACCCCGCACACGGGCCTGCTGGAGCTGCAGAACGTGTACCGTCCGGTCCGCCTCATCGGCGAAAAGGGCGGCGTCTTCACGTTCCGGAACATGCTCGATTTCCGGTCGCTCGGAGGTTATGCCGCGATCGGCTGGGAAGTCCTGAAGGACGGCGAGGTCCTGGCGTCCGGCGTCTTCGAGAACGTGGACGCGAAGCCGCACGAGCGTTTCAGTCTCGCGCTGCCGGTGCAGATCCCGCACGAAGACCGCGTTTCGGTGCTCTTCACGTACCTGAACGACGAAGACGCGCCTTGGGCCTTCATGCCCGAGGACTTCGGCTTCGACCAGTACCGCGTCCCGATGGAGACCGTGGACTTCGCGATCGAGTCGAAAAAAGCGCCGTCCTTCTACGCGAACGACGAATTCGCGGTCATTGAGAACGACCGCTTCCGCTACGTCTTCGACCTCGTGCACGCGTGCTTCACGGAACTCAACTATCGGAACAAGGCCTACCTGACGCGGCCTTCGGACACGAACGTCTTCCGCGCCCCGACCGACAATGACCGCCTGATCATCGAAAAATGGCGCGCGGCCGGCTACGACCGGTACGGCGTCAAGGTCTACGAGACCGAGATCCTGCAGGAGGACGGCGCCTGCGTGATCCTGTGCAGATACGGCCTCGCCGCGACCGGCCTCCAGAAATTCATGGAAGTCACGGCCCGCTACGAGATCGCGGACACCGGCGAGATCCTGATCGACCTGAAGGGTGAAAAGCTTCCGGTCTTCCCGTTCCTGCCCCGCTTCGGCCTGCGGTTCTTCCTGCCGGCCGCCTTCGAGCAGGTCGAGTACTACGGCTACGGCCCGGACGAAAGCTACGTCGACAAGCGCCGCGCGTCCTGGCTCGACCGGTTCCGCACGACAGTGACGGAGCAGTTCGAGAACTATCTGAAGCCGCAGGAGAACGGCAGCCACTACGGGTGCGAGGAGCTCATCCTGACGGATCCGTCCGGCAGCAGCGTCTACGTCTTCGGCAACGGCTTTTCCTTCAACGTCTCGCATTACACGCAGGAGGAGCTTTACACGAAGCGGCACAGCTTCGAGCTGGAAAAGACCGACGCGACCGTCCTCTGCGTCGACGGCGCGATGGCCGGCATCGGCTCGAATTCCTGCGGACCGGAACTCTCGCCGCAGTACCGCCCGGGCAATACCGTGCGCCTGAAGGCCGTCATCGCATTTGACTGAAAAAACGTAACCTTCCCGCTCCTTCTCCGACTGTTCAGGTGAAGGAACAAAAACCGCCGAAAGAAACGGTATTTCCATGGAAGACAGAGAGATCGTCGATCTGTTCCTTCGGCGCGACGAAAAAGCGCTGACGGAATCGAAAACCAAATATCACCGCTATCTGTCCTACATTGCTTCCAACGTGCTCTCCTCGCCCGAGGATATCGAGGAATGCGAGAACGATGTGTATTTTTCCGCATGGACGCATATCCCCCCGGACGAACCGGAGAATCTGAAGCTGTACCTTGCGAAGATCATGCGCTGCAGGGCGATCGATTCGTTCCGCGCGAAAAGCGCGGCGAAACGCGGCGCGAACGCCGTAATCTCGCTGGACGAACTGATGGAAGCAATGCCGGAGCAGGCAGATCCTTCGGCAGGCAGCCTTGTCGAAGAAGCCCTGGACGCGAAAGAACTCGGGCGGGTGATCAACGATTTTCTGAAAGGCCTTCCGGAAACGGACCGTGCGGTGTTCATCCGCCGCTACTGGTTCTACGACTCCATCGAGGAAGTCGCCGAACGCTTCGGCTTTTCTGTCAGCAAGACGAAGGTCCGGCTGTTCCGGATCCGGGAAAAGCTGCGGGAGCGGCTGTACAGGGAGGGTTACTATTTATGACGCAGAAAAAAGACAGACATCAGTTATTGAACGACGCGCTGAACGAGATCGACGAAGATCTGATCGAGGAAGCGGCGAACGTCCGCAAGACGAAGAAGATCCGCTGGGCACCGCTCGCGGCGGCAGCGCTTCTGGTCATCGCGGCGGCCGTGGTGCTTCCGCCGGCGCTGTCGAACAGAAAAGCGGCCACGTCCGAGGACACGCACGTCACGAAGAACGGCGAAACGACCGCAGTGCTCACGCCCGAAGCGCCGATGCTCGAAGCGCCGATGCCCGACGTGCCGGGCTCGACCCGCGCAAGTTCCATCTCGCACGAGTTCAGCGAGGGCATTGTTCATTATGTCATCAGCCCCGAGGGGGTCTGGAGTCCGGCCAAGGAAGACGAGAAAGCCGAGGACTCTGCCATAATCGTTACCGGTGAACCGATCATCGATCCGGAGCCCGGAGCGCCCGTCGAGCCGGTCGCTCCGCCCGATAACGAGCTGCCCGTTCCGGATCCCGGCCAGATGACCGCGGCCGCCTGGAACGACAATGACCATTTCGCGCTCTGGCGTTCCTTGTTCCAGAAAGCGGAACAGGGCGCGACCGCCGGCAAGTTCGCCGATTTCGCGGACATCTCCCGTGCATGGTTCGCCCAGCTGGTGAACCGGGTCACGGTCACGGTCGTGAACGGTGAAGAAAAGGTCGCAGGCAGAAGGGTCTGGCTGACGGATACGGACGGCAGAGGGATCACCTCGGCCGTGACCGACGCGAACGGCGTCGCCTACCTGTTCTGTGAAAAGGCTGACAGATACAGGATCGAGGTCGAAAGCAACTCGCCCGAAACACATTGGACGGGGAGCACGGACGAGAACACCTTCGTGTATGACCTGACTCACCTTCAGGAATGGGCAGGCGAAGATACCTCTTCTTTGAAGGACAACGTGATCGAGCTCATGTACGTCATCGACGCGACCGGCTCGATGGGCGACGAGCTCTCCTACGTCAAGAGCGAACTCTCCGATGTCGTGAAGAAGGTCGTCGAAGCGAATCCCGGCGTGACCGTCCGGGTCTCTTTCCTCACGTACCGGGACGACGAAGATGAGGAAAAGTTCCACTATGCCGATTTCATGGACGTCAGCGACGAAGCCGGCATGAAGGCGATCCTGCATGAACTGAGCCTGCAGGACGCCATGGGCGGCGGCGATTACGAAGAGGCCGTCGACGAAGCGCTGGAGCTTGCGATGTCCAAAAACTGGTCCGCACGCTCCACGAAACTGATCTTCCACGTGCTCGACGCACCGGCGCACGACACGGAAACGAACCGTACGCGCTATGAGAACGCCGTGAAGGCCGCGGCCGAAAAAGGCATCCGCCTCTGCCCGATCCTCGCGAGCGGCTCCGACACTTCGACCGAGTATCTGGCCCGTTCCGAAGCGCTGCTGACCGGCGGCACCTTCATCTTCGTGACGGACGACTCCGGCATCGGCTTCGGTCACCATGATCCGCAGCTTCCGGATGCCGTGCACGAATACCTGAACGCCCTGATGATCCGCCTGATCAACGGCTACCACACCGGCACGTTCGCCGAGCCGGTCGCCTGGGACGCAGGATAAGGCAAGTCGAAACAGACAGAACGGGGTCCCGCCCCGCATCAAACAACGAAAAAGCCCGCAGGCAAGGCCTGCGGGCTTTCTTTCAGCATTCCGGTCAGTCGACCTTCGGCAGATGCGTCCGGAACTCCGCGAGCTCCGCATCCGTCGGGATGTAATCATCCATCTTGCCGTCATGGTATTTTTCGTAGGCGACCAGATCGAAGTAGCCGGTGCCGGTCAGACCGAAGACGATCGTCTTCTCTTCGCCGGTCTCCTTGCACTTCAGCGCCTCGTCGATCGCGACGCGGATCGCGTGAGAGCTTTCCGGCGCGGGCAGGATGCCTTCGACGCGGGCGAACTGCTCCGCTGCTTCGAAGACCGCCGTCTGCGGGACGGAAACAGCT
>JAGDBR010000089.1 GCA_017958935.1 Lachnospiraceae bacterium
ATAACTGGCGAAAATCGGCAAAAAACAGTTCCCTTTCGGTATCAAACCGAAAGGGAACTGTCCAACACCGTCATAACCGGCAGAGATCATTCCACACTGTATCAAAGACTCTGCCGCACTCCCCGGGCGCCGTTATTTCTCCAGCGGATCCACCGGCTGCCCGTAGATCTCCTCGAGCGGCATGATGCTGTACACGCGGTTCACCGAAATATCCGGGTCGCCGGGCTGCTCGTCACCGAAGAGGATGTAGAGCGTGACGTTCTCATAGCCGTTCTTCGAGAACAGTCCGTTCGGGGCGTCGTATCTGCTGCTGTAGATACCGCCGGGAATGACGCTGTCCTTCTTCTCGTAGATGACCGTGCCGCGGATCTCGTCGCGCGCGACGATGCGGAACGGCTTCTCGGTATAGCCGAAGTTCTCGATCCTGTAGGCAATGGACTCCTGATCCTTGAAGAAAATGTGCTCCGTGTTCGTCACTTCCAGATGACCCGGATCCACGGGGACTTCAAGGCTGCTTTCGGGCTCCAGATCGTCCCGCGTCGTCACTTCAAAGCGGTAGGAAAGGCCCTCCTCCGCCCCCTTCGGGATCATGACCGTCACTTCGACGGTGCCTTCCTCGCCGGGCTTCAGCGTTTTGTTCAGGACGCCGAGCTGCTCGCCCTGGTACAGGATCACCGCGCGGTCCACGTCGTACAGGCCGGTGTTCCGGACGGTCAGTTCGATCTTCAGCGGTCTGTCGGGCAATGCGGAATCCGTATTCTTCGCGGTCCCGTCCGAAAGCTTCACGTGACGGTTCATCCGGCGCGCCTTGATGTACAGGTCCGCCTGCGTATCCGTGAAGCGCGCGTCATCGCCCAGCTGAATGCCGCCGGACAGCCCGCTGCTCCCCTGATAAGATGCCGGGTCCTCCATCGCTTTTTCATGGTCTGTGCTGACCTCGTAATTCTGCACGCTGTAGACGAGGATCGGCTCGTTCTCATAGGTGAAGGCCGCGCCGATGTGCGTGACCGTCGCGTTCTTTTCGACGTGCGTCAGGTCCGCCTTGCCCCAGGTCAGGCCGCCGTTGTTGCTGACGTAGGCGAAGGCGTTGCCGCTGGTATCCTTGACGCTGGTGCCGACGATCATCAGCGGGCTCGAACCCAGATGCCCGTACAGCTCGTAATGGCTGTTCGGGATCGTGATCGTCTCGGGCGTCAGCGGCGTCTCGTTCCCTTCCGGCGTCAGCACGTACAGCCGGCCGCCCTCGTAGTACACGAGGCGCATGTAGTTGTTGCCGGCGCTGACGAAACGGGCGTTCTCGGCATTCTCTTTTTCCCAGATCTTCTTCCCGTCGCGCCACAGCGCGGTGAAGGCCTTCCCACCGGTCTCGAAGCTGACGGCGACGGCATTGTCATAGCCGAACGGCGACACGTCGACCGACAGGACCGTGCCGGTGATCTCCGTCACTTTTTCGGAGACCCACTTGCCGGACTCCGGTTTGGCCAGATATACTTCGTGCTCGCCGCCCAGGCCGAGCGGGTCGTCCACGCTGTTCGTGAAATAGGCGATGACGGGCTTCCCGTCCGCCTCTTCGGTCACGCGGGCGGACGCCGCGAACTTGCCGGTCCCCGCGAAATTCGTGACCTGCTTCGGCGTATACCAGGACGAGCCGATCTGGTACTCCGCGCAGACGATCTCGGTGTTCGCCGCGATCTCGGAGAACGTCATGTCCTCTTTCAGCGGCGTCAGCGCGTTCTTCCAGACCAGGTACGTCCGCCCGTACGTGCTGCCGTACAGGTGCGGGTCGAAGTCCGCCGTTCCGTCATCGGCGACCGGGACGGGGTCGGCCAGGTATTCCGTGGCAATGTCGTAGTAGCTGCTCATCAGGACGGAACGGTTGCCCGCCTCGCGCGTGCGGTCGTTCCCCAGGAAGACCACGTCCATGGCCGGCAGTGCCCTGCTGCCGACGTTCGCGATCTGCACATGGTTGTCCGGATAGATGTCCGAAGCCAGAAGATGCGTGAAGTCGCGCACCTCTTCCCAGCTGTTCGGGACCGGCGTGCTTTCCACGTCCGTGCCGAACCACACGGCTTCCCCGTTGTCGTCGATCAGGACGCCCGCTGTGTTCGCGTAATTGTTCGCATACAGATAGTCGCGGATCTCATCATCGGACAGGCCGGTCGCGAAGACCTCCGCAAGCTTGTCTTTTTCAAGGAAATCGTGGCTGCCGGAAATGATCGTGAAGCTCGCCAGGACCTTGCCGAAGAGCTTGGCTTTCAGGCCGACCTCGCCCGCGAGGATCAGGTGCTCCGCCTCCGGGTCCGGATACATTTCCTCGAGATACTCGAGCGACGCCGCGCCGTAGACGCCGACGGAAGCGAACTTGCAGCCGATGCCGCCGTAGACCTCGACGCCCCACTTGATCCCCAGCAGGATCTCGTCCGCGCTGAAATTGTATTTGCTTTCGGCCTCATTGAACTTGAAGGAAAAATCGAAAGAACCTTCCGCGCCGGCCGTCAGGATGATGTCCCAGGTAAAGAGCATGTACTGGCCGTTGATATCCAGGCCGGAGCCGATGTACATCTCCACATGGCCCTTGATGGGGTCCTTCGTGTCAATGTTCCCTTCCGCCCAGCCGGAGATCAGGAAGACGAGCCCCAGGCTCTCGCCCTTCGGCTTCTGGTTCGTTTTGTTGTATTCTTTATTGTAAAGGTTCTTCAGGGTCTCGGCCGCTTCCTTCTCGGGCATCTTGCCCGAGCCCGCCTTCACCCAGAAATCCTTGTCCGTCGAGTTGTAGCCGATGCCCACGCGCACGGCGCCGTCCGCATAGGTCTTCACGGTGACCGGGATCACGAACGGCAGCACGTTCAGCGCCATGCCCGACACGAAATCGCTCATGTCGATCTTGAAGCCCGAGCCGAATTCCGAGCCGATGCTGTCCGGCACGCGCTCCGCCATCAGGCTCTTGTGCACGCGCAGCGCCAGCGCCCGCACCGTCAGCGGCTTGCGGTCCTTGTCCATGACCTTCATGTAGACCGGAATGCCCGCCTTCAGCTCGTCCGCCATGAACGTGAAATCGGAGGACGTGGACTCCGCGATCTGCGTGATCTCCGTCCCGTTCATCTGGCAGACCGAATAGATCATGCCTTCAGGACCGAACGAGAACTCCACCTGCATCCTGACAGGCTCCGCCATCCCGCCCGGGATCTCCATCACGTTCCGCGTGACGTCCATCGTTTCACCCAGGAAGGTGCACTGAACTTTATCCAGATTGTATTTCAACGCTTCCGTCGGCGCCGTGTTCCCGGGCTGCAGGCACCCGCACACCGTGCACAGCAGCATCAGAACGCCCATCAAAGCCGCGGCGGCCCGCTTTCTTCTTCCAGTCATTGTTCCATCCTCCGTCGAGTCGTGATCATCAGAACTGTTATAGGTCAATTATAGGGGAACCGGGGGCTCTTGGCAAGATACATCCGCATGTCCGAAAGGCCGGAAAGCGGACAAAAAGGCGGCCGGAAAAGGCGCCGGAAAGCACACGCTCCG
>JAGDBR010000090.1 GCA_017958935.1 Lachnospiraceae bacterium
CATCATGCCAAGGCTGCCGTCCAGGGGGACATTCAGATCCGTCAGCTGATAGTTGATGCGCGTATTGGAAATGTTGTACGGGTTGAGCTGCATATACAGGCTGTCCCGGATGTATTCGCGCTCGGCGTCGATGCCCATTTCGGCGCGCTCGACGGTCTTCTGCAGGTCGCGCAGTTCGCGCTCTTTTTCGGCCATAGCGTAGGCTTGTTCTTCCTCGTTTTTCGGGGCCTTGGCGCCGAGATAACTGTAGCCCACAAAGAGCAGCCCAACGATGACCGCGAAAATGATGATCTTCGTTCCCTTGCGGACCGCTGCCGCGAGCAGATCGAGCAAGCTGATTTCCTGTTCCATATAGTAAACTCCTTTAACCGGAATAGTGTATCACACCCCGTAGGTGTTTCTCAAGTCGTCGAGGCGTTCGGGGCTGGGCGCGAAGAAGTAGTACTTGATCTTCGGCTCCGTGCCGGAAGGCCGCACGACGACCTTGCTGCCGTCCTCGTATTCGTTGACCGTGGTCTCGGGCTTTTCGGCGTCCGGATCGACGACGACGTCGACCGTCTTCGAGAAGACCGGGCCGAATTCCGCGTTCAGCCGGTCGAGCTCTTCCGCGGCGCTGCTGCCCTTTCTGCGGTAATAGTCCGCCGCCTGGCACAGCAGTCTGGCGCCGACGACGCCGTCCTTGTCGCGCGCGTACTGCCCGATGATCATGCCGTTGCTTTCCTCGAACGCGAAGCCGAACTGTTCCTGCGTGCGGTCCATGCCCGCCGCGATGAATTTGAATCCGACCGGCGTCTTTTCGACGTCCATGCCGTTCGCTTTCGCGATGCGGTCCGCCAGCGGGGTGGAGACGAAGGACGAGATGAAGGTCTTGCCGTTCATGTCGCGGGTCTCGCAGAGATAGGAGAGCACCAGCACGCCCTGGTCGTTGCCGGAGAGCAGGCGGTAGCTTCCGTCCGCGGTCCGCGCCATGGAGCCGACTCTGTCGCAGTCAGGATCCGTCGCGACGATGATGTCGGGCTGCTTCTCTTCCGCGTATTCGAGCGCCAGCCGGTAGACGGCCGGGAACTCGGGGTTGGGCTGGCCGGTGGTCGTAAAGTTGCCGTCGGGCTGCTCCTGCTCGGGCACGACGAAGAGGTCGTAGCCGTCCGCGGCGAGCGTCTCCGAAGTGGGTCTTCTGCCGCTGCCGTTGAGCGGGGTATAGATGACCCTGAGCGGGTCCGCCGCCTAGCTCTGCGGGGGTTCGGACGCAGCTCTCATCGCTTCGATGTATGCCTGATAGACGTCCTCGCCGACGTAGTCGGGGGTCCAGCCTTCGAAAGGCGCGCCGGCTTCGCCGACCTTTTGGATCTCCGCCTGCACGACGTCCGCGTCTTCGGGCAGCACCTGGCCGCCGGTCGGGCCGTACAGCTTGTAGCCGTTGTATTCCTTCGCGTTGTGGCTGGCCGTGATCATCACGCCGGCGTCCGCCTGCAGATAGCGCACAGCGAAGCTCAGCACCGGCACGGGCATGATGTCCTCGAACATCAGCGCGCGGATGCCGCACCCTGCCAGCGTGCGGGCGGTCTCTTCCGCGAATTCCAGCGAGTTGTTGCGCGAGTCGCGCGAGACGATGACGAGCAGGTCTTTGTCTCCGTGCGCCGCCTTCAGCCATCCCGCCACGCCTTTCGTCGCCAGGCGGACGGTCTCCAGATTCATTTGTCCGGGCTCCGGGCCCATGATGCCGCGGATGCCCGCGGTGCCGAATTTCAGTTCCATAATCGATACCTGCCTATACCTGTTGTTGATGCTGCGGACGTTACCCCAAGCCTGATTTTGCCGCCTGACATAACGTATTCGTTATGCGGAATGGCAATTTCTTTATTTGGTAACGTAATTTTATCAAAAATGCGTTATCTCCCATGCAAATATCGGGGAGGAGGTAACGTTTACGTTATGCACAGCCGGGAAAAACGTATAAGGGTAACGCCGTGACCCGGCCAGCGAAACGGTGCGTTCACCTTTTTCTCTATTGTATCACATGATTGGTCAAACTGTATCGG
>JAGDBR010000091.1 GCA_017958935.1 Lachnospiraceae bacterium
CGGTCTCCACGAAGCGGAGAATGTCCTTGTCCTTGGCGTATTTGTCCTTGAGGTCCGCGCCGAAGCCCATGGAGGACTTCTCGTTCAGACGCTCCTTGACGATGTCTTCGAGGTCCGGAAAAGCGCCGCCGCAGATGAAGAGAATGTTCTTCGTGTTCACATTCTCCAGCGGCACCATGGCGTTCTTGGAGTTCGCGCCGACAGGCACTTCGAACTCCGCGCCTTCGAGAAGCTTCAGAAGCCCCTGCTGGACGGATTCGCCGGAGACGTCGCGCTGGGTGGCATTCCGCTTCCGCGCGAGTTTGTCGATCTCATCGATGTAGATGATGCCCTGCTCGGCCCGCTGCACGTCGTTCCCGGCCGCGGCCAGAAGCTTCGTGACGACGGACTCGATGTCGTCGCCGATGTAGCCCGCCTCGGTCAGCGCGGTCGCGTCCGCGATCGCGAGCGGCACGTCCAGAAGCGTCGCGAGCGTCTTCACGAGGAAGGTCTTGCCGCTGCCGGTGGGACCGATCATCAGCATGTTCGACTTCTCGATGTCCACGTTCGTGTCTTCGTTCGCGAGCCGCTTGTAATGGTTGTAGATCGCGACCGAGATCGCCTTCTTCGCCTTGTCCTGGCCGACCACGTACTCCGAAAGCATCTCGTAGATCCGGTGCGGGGCCGGGATCTTCTTCACGTCGATCTTCGGCGGGGCCTCGGCCTTCTTCACGGACTTCGGGTTCGTCCGCCGTCCGAGCATCTGCTGCAGCTCCTCCGGCGTCATGATCATCGAGAAATTGAACGGATTCGGCCGGCGCGGCTGCTGTCCGCTCCCCTCGCCCCCGGTCTTTCCGGGATCGTTCTCTTCTTTTCCGTCCTCACTCCCGGCATTCTCCGCCGGGACGGCGCCGTCCTGTCCCGCATCCGCTTCCGGCAGGACGGGCGCGCCGTCATTGCCGAAATCCATGCCGAACGGGTTCAGCTGCCCCATGCCCGGCAGGTTCGAGAAATCGCCGCCGGTCATGCGGATCGCCGTATCCATGGTCCGCTGCAGGCAGTCGTGGCACATGCAGATGCCGCCCGGCATCGTGACCATGTCGCCGGCCTTCGATTCGGGCCGCCTGCAGACGTAGCATACTTTTTCGTACTGGTCTCTGTTGTTGTCTTCCATCTTTATCCTTCGTTCAGAAACTGCTCGACGGACGCGAGCTTCACGCAGACGCAGAAGATCTCGAGCGCTTTTTCCAGTTCGTCCATCGACGCGTAGGTCGGCGCGATGCGGATGTTCGAATCATCAGGATCCTTCCCGTAGGGATAGGTCGCGCCGGCGCCTGTCATGACGACGCCCGCGCCCTTCACCAGCGCCACGACGCGCTTCGCCAGGCCCGGCAGCGTGTTGAACGACACGAAATAGCCGCCCTCCGGCTTCGACCACGACGCGATGTCCAGCCCGCCGAGGCCTTCGCTGAGCATCTTTTCGACGAGGTCGAACTTCGGCTTCAGGATCGCCGCGTGCTTTTTCATGTGCGCCATGACGCCCTCCGCGTCCTTGAAGAACCGGGTGTGCAGCAGCTGGTTGATCTTGTTGTGGCCGATCGTCTGGATGCCCATCGTCTTCACGACGTCGGCAATATTCGCTTCGCTCGTCGCGAGCGCCGCGATCGAGCTGCCCGAGAACGAGATCTTCGAGAACGAGCCGAACTTGTAGACCATGTCCGGATCCCCGTTCTTCCGGCACAGTTCCAGCAGCTCCGGGATCACGCGGATATGACCGAAATCCAGATGGTGGACGTTATAGGCGTTGTCCCAGTAGATGCGGAAATCCGGCGCCGCGGGCTTCAGCCGCGAAAAACGTTCGACGGTCTCGTCCGAATAGACGGTGCCCGTCGGGTTCGAATATTTCGGAACGCACCAGATGCCCTTGACGGCCGGGTCGTTCTCCACATACCGCTCCACGAGGTCCATGTCGGGACCGTCTTCGAGGAGCGGGATGTTGATCATCCGGATGCCGAAGTACTCGGTGATCGCGAAATGCCGGTCGTAGCCCGGCACCGGGCAAAGAAACTTCACCTCGGGCAGGCGGCACCAGGGCGTATGGCCCATGACGCCGTGCGACCAGGACTTCGAGACCAGGTCGTACATGATGTTCAGGCTGGAATCGCAGAAAATGATCACGTTGTCCGGCGACGTCTCCATGACGTGCGCCATCAGGCGCTTCGTCTCGGGAAGGCCCGTGAGCGCGCCGTAGTTGCGCGTGTCGAGTCCGTTCTCCGACAGGTAATCGACGTCGGAGTGGAGCACGTCCAGCATGCCCATGGACAGGTCCAGCTGTTCCTTGCACGGTTTTCCGCGCGAAATGTCCAGCTTCAGGCCCAGGGCCTGATAGTCCCGGTACTGCCGCTCCAGCCGCTCTTTTTCGTTCTTCAGTTCTTCTGTTGTCAGTCTGCGGTAATCCATTGCGCGCTCCCGAATGAACAAGTCAAGCGGTCCTTCAGCCGGGACCGCCTGAAACACCGGATACAGGGTCTTTCCCCGGATCCGTCATGCCTGCTTATGTTTCTGCGAATAATCAAGGGCTTTCTGGCGAAGCCTGTTCATGAAGCCCTTCTTCTCTTCGATCTTCGGCACCGTGCCGCCGCGGATCGCCTTCAGCTCGGTGATGTACATGCCGGACAGGCCGACCGTGCAGGTCTTCTTCACCGGCAGGATGTCGTAGACCTTCTGGTCCGCGATCAGCGTCATGACGCGCTGTCCGATCTTCGCCTTGACGACCGGCATCTTCACGAGCCGCGACATCTTCGGCGTGGACTGGACGACCGCTTCCGGAAGCCCCGCTTCCGTCAGTTTCTTTTTCTGCTTGTCAATGACCAGGATCGACACATACTGCTTGTTGGCCTCCATGGCCTTTTCGGCCTCCGCCTGCTGCTTCTGCATCTTTCTTCCGTAAGTCAGCGAGAACACCAGGAACGCGACGATCAAAACGCCGAGTACGATCAGTACGATTCCCCACCAGGGCATAGTACACCTCCAAATAAAAAACTTAATAAGTAATTATAACACATTCCGTGTCCGGTATCAAGACGTGCGCTTTCCGGCGCCGGGACGCGCTGCGTCCTTCGCCGGGGCGCTTTCCGTCAGTACTCCTCGATCCGGACCTTTTCTGCCGGCGAGACCGAAAACTCCAGGACGGAGGACGCGAACGCGTCGAACTTCTCGGGATCGTCGGAAACATAGAACCGGTACTTGTCCGGGGACGCGGGCGAAGGCGGCGCCAGGATCCCTCCGGATTCCAGCAGTTTCTTCAGCTCCACGGCCGTTTCGTACGCCGGATTGATCAGCGTGACCCGTTCCCCGACGACCTGGCGGATCGTCGAGCGGATCAGCGGGTAATGCGTGCAGCCCAGAATCAGGGTGTCGATCCCGGCCGCCGTCAGCCCCTTCAGATAACGCTTTACGACGTTCGTCGTGATCTCGTCGTGCCACCAGCCCTCTTCGACCAGCGGGCACAGCAGCGGACAGGCCTTCTGGAAGACCTCCGCCTTCGGATCCAGGCTCTGGATGTAGCGCTTGTACAGGTCCGAGCGCACGGTGCCCTCGGTGCCGATCACGCCGATCTTTTTGTTGCGCGTGTTCTGCGCCGCCGTACGGGCGCCCGGACGCACGACGCCGATGATCGGGACCTTCACATTGTCCCGGATCTCTTCGAGGGCGTAGGCGGAAGCCGTGTTGCACGCGACGACGATCGCCTTCACGTCCTTCGTGTACAGGAAACGGATGATCTGCTCCGAATAGCGCCGGATCGTGTCTTTCGATTTGCTGCCGTACGGGACGCGCGCGGTGTCGCCGAAATAGACGATCCGCTCGTCCGGGATCTGCCGCATGACCTCCCGCGCGACCGTGAGCCCGCCGAGGCCCGAGTCGAAAATGCCGACCGGCGCGTTTGCTTGCTCCATAAAGGCCTCCTCAGTGCTCATTGCGGTGATAGGCGGAATCGATCAGGCGCTGCACCAGCGCGCGCTTGCCAATCCCGAGTTCTTCCATCAGCATCGGATTCATGCTGATCGCCGTGAAGCCCGGCAGCGTATTGATCTCGTTGAAGACGACGCCCTGCCCGTCCAGGAAGAAATCGACCCGGGAGAGCCCGCGGGCGCCGACCGCGCGGAAGATCCTCTCGGCATCGCCGCGCAGTTCTTCGGCGACGCCTTCCGGCAGGTCCGGACCGACGACGGTCTTCGACTCCGCGTTGTTGTATTTCGCGTCGAAATCGTAGAAATCCGCGGCGGACAGGATCTCGCCGACGCCCGAAACGACGATGTTCCCGCCGTCTTCGAGCACCGCGGTCTCCAGCTCGCGCCCGACGATCGTCTCTTCGATCAGGATCTTCGCGTCGTGCTTCGCCGCTTCCTTCAGCGCTTCCTCCAGTTGTTTGCGGTCCCCCGCCTGACGGACGCCGATCGAGGAGCCCGCGCAGGACGGCTTGACGAAGACCGGGTAAGGCAGCGCCTTTTCGATCTTCTCGGCCGTCTCGTCCATGCGCTCCAGCTCGCCGCGGCTGACCCAGACGTAGGCCGCCTGGCGGATGCCGAGCCGGTCGACGATGATCTTCGTGTAGACCTTGTCCATCGAGACCGCCGAGGCCAGGACGCCGGGGCCGACGTAGGGGATGCCCGAGAGCTCGAACAGGCCCTGGACCGTGCCGTCTTCGCCGTAGAGTCCGTGAAGGACCGGGAAGATCACGTCCACCGGGCACTTCCGGAAGCCTTCGTCCCCGAAGACGTACAGGCACCTGTCCGACGTGTCCGCGCTCAGCATGCAGGGCGCGCCCTGCTCGTAGCTGCCGTCCGTGATCGCTCCGATGCCGTCGGCGAGAAGCCAGCGGCCGTCCTTCGTGATGCCCACGAGGATCAGCTCGTACCGGTCCGTATCCACGGCCTTCGCGACGTTCGCCGCCGACTTCAGGGAAATGTCATGTTCGGAGGAACGTCCGCCGAACAGGAGAAGTAAATGCTGTTTCATAAAAGTTCCTTTATTGCAGTGATCAGACGCCCTGCACGGGCTCACACAGATAGACCGTGCCGCAGCGGCGTTCCCGGCGCATCGCCTGACGCGCGAAAACGGCCTTTTCCGGGTCGTCGAAGATACCGAACACCGTAGGGCCCGAGCCGCTCATCATGGCCTTTAAAGCCCCGTTTCGGGCCATGGAGGCCTCGATCTCGGCTATGGCCGGATGCAGCGTCCCGGTCACCCGCTCGAGCACGTTGCCCATGCAGACCGCCATCGATTTCAGGTCGCCTCTTTCAAGGGCCGCGATGAGGCCGTCCGTGTCGGGATGCGCGACGCTGTCCACCCTGTCGAACGCTTCGTAGACCGTCTTCGTCGAGACCGAGAAGCGGGGCTTCGAAACGAGGATGCTGCAGTCCGGGCACGGCTTCAGTTCGCTGAGTTTCTCGCCGATGCCCTCCGCGAGCATCGTCTTTCCGGAAAGGCAGTACGGCACGTCGGCGCCGAGCTTCAGCCCTTCCGCCGCAAGCGCTCCTGCCGAAAGGCCCAGTCCGTAGAGTTCATTGATCCCGCGCAGCACGGCGGCCGCGTCGGTCGAGCCGCCCGCGAGCCCCGCGGCGACCGGGATGAACTTCGACAGTTCCATACGAAGGCCGCCCGGCAGCCCGAAGGCTTCGAAGAGCAACGCCGCGGCGCGGACCATGAGGTTCCTGCCGTCGGTCGGCAGGTAATCCTTGTCCGTCGTCAGCACGATGCCCGGCTCTTCCGTCTTCCGGAGCACGACGTTGTCGAAGATGCCGATGGTCTGCATGACCGTGCGGATCTCGTGATAACCGTCTTCCCGCCTGCCGAGCACGTCGAGGCTCAGATTGATCTTCGCGTACGCGCGGCTCCTCCACTCATCCATGGAGCGCCCCCAGCCGGGTCACGTCGGTGCCGGCGCGGTAATCTTCCATGATCCGCACGATGCCTTCCGTGACCGCCTCCGGGATCACCGGCAGCATGGCCGGCCGCCGGATCCGGTTCACGAAATCCACGAGCTCATAGCGGATGCCTTCGCCCTCCATCTGATAGAAGAAGCGCTGGTTCTCGGACGGATCCTCGAAACGGATCTCGAAGAACTCGGTCTTCCACCAGGGGGCCGGCACGTAGGCGTAGCCCTTTTCGCCCGAGACGACGAGTTCGCCCTCGGACTTGACGCCCTTGCCGACCTTGACGGAGGCGACGGCGTCCTTGTATACGAAATCGATCTTCGTGAAAAGATCGTAATCTTCTTTTTCTTCCGACATCCAGGAAACGATGGATTTCCGGACGTAGTCCTTGCCGAGCAGCGCGAACACCGGCAGCAGGCCCGTCGGGCCCCAGTCGTACAGACTGGACCAGGAGTCCATCATGGACGTCAGGCTCGTGCAGGTCGCGTCGACCGACAGGATCCTCCCGATCTTGCCGGCTTTCAAAAGAAGCAGCAGGCGGTTGAATGCCGTCGAAGAAGCCGTCTTCATGGCTTCCGTCAGCACGACACCCTGCTTCTTCGCTTCTTCCCGGACTTCCTGAAGGTCCGCTTCGCTCAGCGTCAGCGGCGTCTCCGCCAGCACGTGCTTTCCGGCCCGCAGCGCTTTCAGGATCATCGGCCTGTGCTGCTCCGGCGTCGCGTAGATATAGACCGCGTCGACCTTTTCAAGCAGCGCTTCGTATTCGCGTTCGTCGGTCCCGTCGATCGCGGCCGTGACGTTCAGCCCGTTCACGAAGCCGGCTTCCTTCTCGACCTTCACGACGTTGTTCGAGGTGCCCACGAGGCCGAGCCGCAGCGCTTCGTCCGCGCGCAGTTCGCTCGAAGAGACGCCTTCGGTCCGCTCCAGGTACACGACCTCGCAGTATTCCTTCAGATAATCGAATTTGCCTTCCCAGTCCGAGCCTTCGGCAATGATGTCGACCCCGTACTTCCGGATGTCGTCGATCTTCTGCCCCTCGTAGGACTCGATGATGATCTCGTCCGCGATCCCGAGCTTCCGCACGTTCTCGATGCGCTCGTAGACGGACTGGCGGACGTTGATCTTGCCGCGCGCACGGTCGAACTCGTCCGACGTCACGCCGACGATGAGGTAGTCCCCCAGTGCCTTCGCGCGCCGAAGAAGCCGCTCGTGCCCGTAATGCAGAAGATCAAATGTCCCGTAGGTAATGACTTTTTTCATGTTCAGCGATCATTCCCGGTCCAGTTCCAGAAATGCCTCCACAAATCGTTTCATGACGCTTTCCGACCCCGCGGTCACCCGGATGAGGTCCTGAAGCAGCGGATTGGAAAACGGGTGCACCAGCACCTTTTTCTCCGTTTCCAGCGCTTTCGCGATGGAATGCGCGTCGCAGCGCGGCCTGACGAAGAAGAAATTGCCTGCGCAGTCGCGCGTCTCGTATCCGGCCTTTTGAAGCGCCTGCAGCGCCCAGGCCTTTCCCGCGGCTTCCTTCTTCCGGAGTTCGTCCACGAGCTCCGGATGCGAAAGGACCGTCTCCCCTGCCAGCAGGGCGACGCTGTTCACGTCGAACGTCAGCTTCCCGTTCTTCAGAAAATGAATGAGCTTCGGGTGGCCGATCACGACGCCGAGCCGCACCGCGGCCAGCGAGAACAGCTTCGAGAAGGTCCGCAGCACGAGGACGTTCTCCTCTTCAAGCGCCCGCGGAAGGAACGTTTTTTCACAGAAATAATGATAGGCTTCGTCGACGATCAGGACAGCGCCCGCCGCCTTCGTCTTTTCGAGGATCGCGTCGAATTCCGCGTCCGAGAACACGTTGCCGACCGGATTGTTCGGGTTCAGCAGCACGACGATGCGCGTGTCTTCGCCGATCGCATCGCAGATTTTCGAGACGTCGACCGTCAGATCCTCCTCATAGGAGACCGGCACGTGATGAAGTCCGAGCAGGCTGCAGTTGATCCGGTACATTTCGAACGAAGGCGTCACCGTGACGACGTCCTTTCCGGGCTCGCCGAAGGTCTCCAGAAGATACCGGATCGCCATGTCCGAC
Organism: Lachnospiraceae bacterium; assembly: GCA_017958935.1. Next base: position 8,002 of record JAGDBR010000091.1, read on the forward strand.
CCGTTCGTCGCTGCGACGCATTCGATGTCCGTGCCGATGAAGTCCGCGTATTTGCGAAGGAACCGGTCCGGCTCGGGATAGGTCGACAGGAATTCCGGCGTGATCTTCCCGCGGATCTCTTCGACGATCTCCTCGGGCAGGCCCTCCGGATTCTCGTTCATGTCGAGGCGCAGGTACTCCGCGCGTCCCTGCATCGGGAACACGCGTTCCGTTCCGGCGATCCACGGATTCACGTAATACTCCATGTTCATCTCCTCTTCCGCATCAGGATGCTCGCGATGATGAGCATCAGGCTGATGCCGCCGGCGATCGCGATGTAGCCGCCGAGTCCCAGGCCGTCTTTGTCACGCTGTCCGGGACCGGGTGCCTGCGTCGTTTCCGGCGCTGCCGTCGTCGGTTCTGCCGTCGTCGGCGCTTCCGTCTCGGGTTCCTCCGTCGACGGGACTTCTGTCGTCGGCTCCTCGGTCGTCGGAGCTTCGGTCGTCGGTTCCTCTGTCGTTGGGGCTTCCGTTGTCGGTGCCTCCGTTGTCGGGGCCTCTGTCGTCGGCGCTTCCGTCGTCGGCTCTACATGCTCGATCGGGCGCTGATAAAGGCCCGGAGAAGTCTCGTCCATGAATCGGAGCATCCAGGTGATGACCTCGGAATAACCGCTCATGTGCGTTTTGATCCTGCCCGGGAAAACGGATTCGAGCGTCTTCAGATCCTCCCACTGCGCCAGATGAATGATCTGTCCGTTCGTGGAAGCAAAGGCCGGGTCCGACGTATTGTACAGCTGCGGCTTTTCCGGATTCCCGATCTTCCCGTC
>JAGDBR010000006.1 GCA_017958935.1 Lachnospiraceae bacterium
ACCATCTGGTGTACGAAATTGTGGATAACGCTGTGGATGAAGCATTGGCGGGTTATTGTACGCATATTGTTGTAACAATCAACCGCGATGGTTCTGTTACAGTGGTGGATGACGGCCGTGGTATTCCGACCGGTATCAATACGAAGGCGGGGATTCCGGCAGTTGAAGTTGTATTTACGATCCTGCATGCCGGCGGCAAGTTCGGCGGCGGGGGATACAAGGTGTCCGGCGGTCTGCACGGTGTCGGTGCCTCCGTGGTCAATGCGCTTTCCGACTGGCTCGAGGTGCAGATCTTCCATGAAGGGAAGGTCTACCAGCAGCGCTACGAGCGCGGCAAGCGGTCCTACGAGCTGAAGATCGTCGGCGACTGCGATCCCGAAAAGCACGGCACGACCGTGACCTTCCATCCGGACCCGGAGGTCTTCGAGGAGACCTATTTCGAATACAAGACGCTGGCGGACCGGATGCGCGAGATGGCGTTCCTGACCGGCGGCCTGAAGATCATCCTGAAGGACGACCGCACCGAAGAACCCGTCGAGAACACCTACCATTACGAGGGCGGCATCAGCGAGTTCGTCACGTACCTGAACCATTCGAAGACCGCGCTGTACAGCGACGTCATCTACTGCTCCGGCGAGAAGAACGGCGTCGTCGTCGAAGTCGCGATGCAGCACAACGACGCGTACAACGAGTCGATCTATTCGTTCGTCAACAACATCAACACCCCGGAAGGCGGCATGCATCTGACCGGCTTCCGCGCGGCGCTGCGGCGCACGTTCAATAAATACGCCCGCGCGCACAAGCTTTTAAAAGACAACGACTCCGACCTGGAGCTCGAGGACATCACCGAGGGCCTGACGGCGATCATTTCCGTCAAGATCGAGGAACCGCAGTTCGAAGGCCAGACGAAACAGAAACTTGGCAACTCAGAAGCCAGGACCGCGGTCGACGCGGTGCTTTCGGAGCAGCTGACGTACTTCCTGGAGCAGAATCCGAACGTCGGAAAACTGATCTGTGAAAAATCGGTCGTCGCGCAGCGGGCCCGCGAAGCCGCGCGCAAGGCGCGCGACCTGACGCGCCGGAAGACGGCCCTGGATTCGATGTTCCTGTCCGACAAGCTGTCCGACTGCTCGTCGAAGAACGCGTCCGAATGCGAGATCTTCATCGTCGAGGGCGATTCCGCCGGCGGTTCCGCGAAGGCGGCCCGCAACCGTGCGACCCAGGCGATCCTGCCGCTGCGCGGCAAGATCCTGAACGTCGAAAAGGCGCGCCTGGACCGCATCTACGACAACGCCGAGATCAAGACGATGATCACGGCCTTCGGCACCGGCATCCATGACGACTTCGACATTTCGAAGCTCCGCTACGACAAGATCATCCTGATGACCGACGCCGACGTCGACGGCGCCCATATCGCATCGCTGCTGATGACCTTCTTCTTCCAGGAGATGCCGGGGCTGATCGAGGGCGGGCACCTCTACCTCGCCATGCCACCGCTGTACA
>JAGDBR010000092.1 GCA_017958935.1 Lachnospiraceae bacterium
GTTCGCGGGAAAACAGTACCGGAAATCCAGCGTGCGCCACGCCGAGAACCGGGAATACAACCGCAGAAAACGCGAAAAAGAGCAGGAGATGCGCGACCGTCACCGCAAGGAGGTCGACGAATTCCGCAGGAAGCAGCGTGAACGCGAGCTCGAGAACGAAGAGCGCTTCGCGCCCGTCGTCGGCATCGGCGACAACACGATCCGCGAAGAGACCGACGAACGGCCGACCGTCTTCGTGGACACGCAGGGGAGCACCGTGCGCAAGCCGAACTCCCAGTACAGCAGCTATCAGAACGCCCCCGGAAAGACCGAAGGGATCACGATCAAGGGCATCGATAAGAAGCCCGAACGCAAGGATGATATCCCGGAGTTCGACATCGACGAAGATTTCTTCGATGAGCATGACGGCTATTCCGTGCCGAAACCGGCCGGCACTGCGGCGAACACGCCCGCTGCCGATCCGGACGACCGTTACACGAAGACCGTGATCACCGCGAACGGCAAGGTCATGAACGTCGAGACCGACGGCGACATCCTCGGGAAGAAGACGGTCTATCAAGGCTCCGTGAACAATCCGGTGAGCAACGGGGCGGGCAGCGCCGTGAAGGTCGCGCAGAAGACGGCGGCGCAGGACGGGCCCGCCGAGAGCGTCGTCATCACGAAGCCCGTGAAGGAACCGACGAAGGAATACCGGTTCCCGCCGATGCGGCTTCTGCATTACGGCGCACAGGGCGGTTCCTCGAAGGAACAGATCCAGGCGGAGATCCGCGAAACGGCCGAGAAACTGCAGCAGACGCTCGCGATCTTCGGCGTCGGCGCCACCGTGACGCACGTGTCCTACGGGCCGGCCGTCACTCGTTATGAGCTCCAGCCGGAGCTCGGCGTTAAGGTCAGCCGGATCCTGGCGCTCGCTGACGACATCAAACTGAGCCTTGCGGCCGCGGACATCCGCATCGAGGCGCCGATCCCCGGGAAATCCGCGATCGGCATCGAAGTCCCGAACAAGGTCACGCAGAGCGTCGTGCTCCGCGACCTGCTGGAGTCCGACGAGTTCCGGAACACGAAATCGAAGCTCGCCTTCCCGGCAGGCAAGGACATCGAAGGCAACATCATCGTCGCGGACATCGCGAAGATGCCGCACGTGCTCGTCGCCGGCGCGACGGGTTCCGGCAAATCGGTGTGCATCAACACGCTGATCATGTCGATCCTGTACCACGCGAAGCCGACCGAGGTCAAGATGATCATGGTCGACCCGAAGGTCGTCGAGCTATCCGGATATAACGGCATCCCGCATCTGCTGATGCCGGTCGTCACCGATCCGAAGAAGGCGGCAAGCGCCCTGAACTGGGCGGTCGCCGAAATGGAGCGGCGCTACGAGCTGTTCGCGCAGTACAGCGTCCGCAGCCTCGAAGGCTTCAACACGCTGATCGAGACCGACCAGATCGAAGAGAACGATAAAGCGCTTGAGAAGCTCCCGCAGATCCTGATCATCGTCGACGAGCTCGCGGACCTGATGATGGTCTCGCCGAAGGAAGTCGAAGCGTCGATCTGCCGTCTGGCGCAGAAGGCCCGGGCGGCCGGCCTGCACCTCGTGCTCGCGACGCAGCGGCCTTCCGTCGACGTCATCACGGGCCTGATCAAGGCGAACATCCCGTCCAGGATCGCGTTCGCGGTCTCTTCGGGCGTCGATTCCAGGACCATCCTGGACATGAACGGCGCGGAACGTCTCCTGGGCCGCGGCGACATGCTCTATGATCCCGCGGGCGCCCCGAAGCCGCTGCGCGTTCAAGGCGCGTTCGTCTCCGACAGGGAGATCAGCGACGTCGTCGAATACATCCAGAATCAGGGCCCGGTCAAGGGCATGACCACGGCAGCCGTGGACCTGAACGCGGCCGGCGTGAACGGCGCGATGTCCGGCGGGAACGGCAACGACCGCGACGAGTATTTCGCGGATGCCGGCCGGCTCGTCATTGAAAAAGAAAAAGCCTCGATCGGCATGCTGCAGCGCGCGTTCAAGCTCGGCTTCAACCGTGCGGCACGCATCATGGACCAGCTCGGAGAAGCCGGCGTCGTCGGCGAGGAAGAGGGCACGAAGCCCCGCCGCGTCATCATGTCGATGGCCGAATTTGAACAATACCTTTCGAGCGGCAAGTGACCGCTTTCATTGAACCGCATGGCAGATCTGTCGAATTTCAACTGGTACCCGGGCCACATGGCCAAGGCGAAACGCACGATGCAGGAAGACATGAAAAAGGTCGATCTCTGCATCGAGCTGCTGGACGCCCGCGTGCCGGTCTCGTCCAGGAATCCGGACATCGACACGCTTTCCCGCGGCAAGTACCGCCTGATCCTGCTGAATAAAGCAGACCTGGCCGACGAAGCCCGGACGAAAGCCTGGATCGAGACTTTCCGGGCGCAGGGGATCCGTGCGCTGGCGCTCGACGCCCGCATGAACGCGAAGCTTTCGGCCGTGCGGAAAGCCATGGAGGACGCCTGCGCCGAAAAACGCGCGAAGGACGCGGCCCGCGGCATCGCTGCGCGGCCTGTCCGCGCGATGGTCTGCGGCATCCCGAACGTCGGGAAGTCCACGTTCATCAATTCGCTGGCCGGAAAAGCCTCCTTGAAGACCGGGAACAAGCCCGGCGTCACGAAGGCGAACCAGTGGATCACGGTCTCGAACGGCGTCCAGCTGCTGGATACGCCCGGCGTGCTCTGGCCGAAGTTCGAGGATCCGCGCGTCGGGCTCCATCTGGCTTTCATCGGCTCGATCAACGAGGACATCCTCCCGAAGGAAGAACTCGCCTACGAATTCGTGAAGACGGCGCAGGAGCGGGACCTGATCGCGCTGCTGGAAAAGCGTTACGGAATCGAACTGCAGGATATCGGCGATCCGAACGAAGTCATCGACCGGATCGGCCGGAAGCGCAACTGCATGAAAAAGGGCGGAGAAACGGACATTCTGAAGACTTCCGTCCTGATACTGGAAGACTTTAAAGCCGGAAGGCTTGGAAGGATCACGTTGGAATGAGATTCCGGCAGAAACAACCGAAACCGGCCTGGCGCGTCGCATTGGAATACGTGCTCTGCATCGGCGGCGCCGTCGGACTGGCCCTTCTGATCGTCAAATACGTCGCCGTCCGTTCGATCGTGGACGGCACGTCGATGGAACCGTTCGTCGACAACCGCGACAACGTGATCGTCGAAAAGATCAGTTATTATTTTCATGATCCCGAGCGCTACGACGTCGTCGTGTTCGAACTCAAGGAAGAGCCGGACGTTCATTACATCAAGCGCATCATCGGACTCCCGGGCGAAACGGTCCAGATCATCGACGGCATCGTCCACATCAACGGCGAACCGCTCACGGACGACGTCTACTGCAACGAAAAGATCTACAACGCCTATATGGCGCAGAACCCGGTCGTGCTCGGCGAGAACGAGTATTTCATGATGGGGGACAACCGGAACCGTTCGAAGGATTCCCGGGCCGCCGAGGTCGGTCCGGTCAACCGTTCGCAGTTTTTAGGCAAGGCCTGGATCCGTTTCTGGCCGCTGTCCGGCATCAAGTACGTCGGAAGATGACAGGAGGACGCAATGCTGACTGTCCGTGAGATCGACAGTATACTGAATGCCGTCCCGCTGCAGGAGCTCCATGCGCGTCTTGACGACTGGCGGGACGATCCGCGTTCCGGCGTCCGCAAGCTTGTGGAAAAGTACGAAAAGCGTCTGCAGGCTTACAGGGATGAACTCGCAAGGCTCGACAGGATGATGCTCTATGAGCGCAAATATGCCGATTACGAGCTGATCTGCGGCATCGACGAAGCCGGCAGGGGACCGCTCGCGGGCCCTGTCTGCGCGGCGGCCGTGATCCTGCCGAAGGACGAGCCGATCCTGTACGTGAACGATTCGAAACAGCTCTCCGCCGCAAAACGCGAAGAACTGTACGGCGTGATCACCGAGAAAGCCGTGACGTACGGCATCGCGCTCGTGAACGAGAAGGAGATCGACCGCATCAACATCCTGCAGGCGACTTACGAAGCCATGCGGCAGGCGGTCGCGAAGCTTTCCCCGCAGCCGCGGCTCTCGCTGAATGACGCGGTCACGATCCCGGGGCTTCCGATCCGCCAGGTGCCGATCGTCAAGGGCGACGCGAAGTCCTGTTCGATCGCCGCGGCCTCAGTCCTCGCCAAAGTGACGCGGGACCGGCTGATGGCCGAATATGACAAACTCTATCCGGAATACGGCTTTGCGGCCCATAAGGGCTACGGCGCGGCGTCGCACATCGAGGCCCTGAAAAAATACGGCCCGTGTCCGATCCACCGCCTGACCTTCATCCGGAACATCCTGAACGGAGAGGGGAACGCATAGGTCCTCGGCATGAACAACCGCGAAAAAGGCACGAAAGAAGAGCAGATGGCCGCAGCGTTCTACGAAGCGCACGGGTATAGCGTCGCGGAGCGCAATTACCGCAGAAAGACCGGGGAGATCGATCTGATCGTTCGCGCACCGGACGGCATGCTCGTCTTTTCGGAAGTCAAATACCGGAAAACGCAGAAGTACGGCGATCCCGCGGAGGCCGTCACGGTTGCAAAACAGGCGCGGATCTACCGGACCGCGCAGTGGTATCTGCAGGAACACCGGATCCCGGAAGGGACGCCGGTCCGTTTCGACGTCGTGAGCATCACGGGGGACGATATCCGTCTGATCCCGAACGCATTCGGAGGTTTCTGACATGGCGCACACATTCATCCGCAAACCGGAAGCAAGGCAGAGGCTGGTCTTTCACGACGGGCCGCTGCCTTTTTTTTCTTTTCCGCACCTGGATGAGGCCGGCGTGCTGAACGGCGTCACGACGAAGTACGGCGGCGTTTCGACGGGGTGCTTCGCGGCGCTGAACATGGCGTGTCTGAAGGAACCGGCAATGATCGTGCAGGAGAATTACCGGCGCGTCGCGCAGACGCTCGGATTTGACGAAAATAGGGCAGTTTTAAGCTATCAGACGCATTCGGCCGGTATTCGAACGGTCTTGCCGGAAGACGCCGGAAAAGGGCCTTTTTCGGCGCGAGACTACACGGATACGGACGGGCTCGTCACCGATATCCCTGGGATGACGCTCACCGTGCTGTCGGCGGACTGTCCGCTGCTGCTGTTCTACGATCCCGTGAACCGGGCAATCGGCGCCGCGCACTCGGGCTGGCGGGGGACCGTTGCCGGTATGGCGCAGGAGATGGTCCGGCGCATGCACTATGAATTCAACACGGCGCCCGAGGACCTGCTCGCCGGCATCGCGCCGTCGATCTGCCGAGACTGCTATGAGGTCTCCTCGGACGTCGCGGAGCAGTTCGAGGAACGCTACGGCCATTACCGTTTCGACCAGCTCGCGGACCGGAAGGAGAATGGCAAGTTCCAGCTCGACCTCTGGAAAGCCAACGAGTTCAACCTGCTGGAGGCCGGCGTCGACAAGAAGAACATCTTCA
>JAGDBR010000093.1 GCA_017958935.1 Lachnospiraceae bacterium
CAGCATCCTGAACCTGCTTCTTCTCATCGCCTCGATCGTGCTCTCCATCCTGCTGATCATGGACCCGTTCGAGCACATCCTTCTGCATATCCGGTACGTCGGCATCGAGATCATCGCGACGATCCTGCTGAGCCGGAACAATGAACACAACCGGTACGAGTAAGGCGCGCGGCCTTCCGGCCGTTCTGCCTCCCGGACCGCTCTTGTGAAAGGAGCCTTCATGGAGATCCTGAAATACGGCGCGCTGGGCGTGTTCTTCGTGTCCACCGCGATCCACCTGTACGCTTCGCTGAAAAAAAACCAGCGGCTCAGAGACCTGACGAAGCCGTTCATCCTGCTTGCGCTGCTCGGCTTCTACTGCGCGTCGGCGAATCCGATCGTCCTGACCGTCGTGCTCGCCCTGGCCTTCTCCTGGCTCGGCGACGTACTGCTGATGAAGAACGGCATCAAATGGTTCACCGCCGGCGGCATCGCCTTCATGGTGAGCCACGTCTTCTTCATCCTGAGTTACCTGAAGCAGACGGATTTCTCGTCCTTCCACTGGCTGGTCGTGGCGGGGCTCATCGTCTTCTTCGTGGCGGCTTCGGTCGTCATCTTCCACTACCTGCGCCCGTACCTGCCGAAGGCGCTCTGCTACCCGATGCTGCTCTACCTGATCATCAACGGGCTGATGAACTGCTTCGCATGGTTCCGGTCGCTGACGATCGGCGGCGCTGCCGGCATCATCACGGCGGTCGGCGCATTGCTCTTCTTCGTTTCCGACTGCTCGCTCTTCTTCGTGCGGTTCCATAAGAACAGCCCGCTGAAGACGCACTTCGTCGTCATGCTGACCTACGCGGTCGGCGAGTTCCTGATCGTGCTGGGACTGATCCTGGGGTAAGGAGGCAAAATGAAGTACTATCTGTACAATCCGAATGCGAACAACGGCATCCGGGCGGAGGTGCCCGGGGCGCAGATGACCGACGCGTCGACGGTCGATTATCCCGCTTTTTTCAACAGTCTGAATGAGGACGACGAGGTCGTGCTGATCGGCGGCGACGGCACGGTCAACTACCTCATCAACCACGTCGACTGCGAGAACCTGAGGAACAACGTGTATCTGCTGTCGAACGGCACGGGGAACGACTTCCTGCACGACATCGAGAAGCCGGAGGGTGAAGAGGTCCTGCTGAATCCTTATCTCGAAGGCCTGCCGACGGTCTGGGTGAACGGTCTCGAGCAGAAGTTCATCAACAACATGGGCTTCGGCATCGACGGCTACTGCTGTGAGGTCGCGGATCAGATCAAGGCGAAGTCCCCGAACGAGAAGATCAACTACACCGGCATCGCGATCAAGGGCCTGCTCTTCCACTTCAAGCCCTGCCACGCGACCGTCGAGGTCGACGGTGTGACCCGCGAGTTCGACAACGTCTGGATCGCCCCGTCCATGAAGGGCCGGTTCTACGGCGGCGGCATGAAGATGGCGCCGGACCAGAACCGCTTCTCGGGCCTCGTCTCTGTCGTCGTCTATCAGTCAAAGTCGAAGCTGAAGGCGCTGATCAACTTCCCGTCGATCTTCGAAGGCAAGCACGTCGCGAAGACCGACATGGTCACGGTCATCACCGGCAAGAAGGTCCACGTGACATTCTCGCGGCCCTGCGCCGCGCAGATCGACGGCGAGACCGTCCTGAACGTGAGCGAATACCGCGTCGAACAGCCGTAAGGGTATTCGAGGCGCAAAAAAAAGAGGAGGCGAACGCCTCCTCTATTTTGCGCCCTGCGGCCTTACTCTCCGGCGAGCTCCCGCGCTTTCCGCACGACGCGGGTCGCGTTGATCTGCAGCTGTTTCTTCGTGACGAGGCCGTTCTGCAGACCTTGCAGCAGCGCCTTGTAATCGCCGGCGCTGCCCGGCATCGTCAGGTCATTGCCTGCTGCCGCGATCCCCGGTGCCGTCGGACGCGAATACTTGTTCCCGCGGCCGAACATCTGCGCGACGATCCAGTCGGTCATCACGATGCCGTCGAAGCCGAACTCGGCGC
>JAGDBR010000094.1 GCA_017958935.1 Lachnospiraceae bacterium
CAGCCGTTACATTCTTCGAACACGTCCTTCCGGATCATGAGGCACGCACCCGTGACCGCCGAGCAGCAGGCGGAGGAGACGTTTCTTGCGACATACCCGTGCTTGTGCGCCGGAATGCCCGAAAACAGCGCCTGGATCTTTCCGTCCACGCCGACCAGGATCCCCGCGTGCTGGACCGTGTCGTCCTCATACAGAAGCTTCGCGCCGACGATGCCGACGGTCTTCACCCGGCAATAGACGAGCATGCTCTCGATGAAGTCTTCGGTGATGACCTTCGTGTCGTTGTTCAGGAAGAGATAATAATCGCCCTTCGCGGCGCGGACGCCTGCGTTGTTGATCGCGGAGAAATTGAACGGGCCTTCGTAGGTCGTGACCGTCACGTTTTCGTGTTCCGCCTTCAGCTTTTCGTAGTAGGCGAAGGTCTCCGCCTCCACGCTGTTGTTCTCGACGATGACGATCTCGACATTCCGGTAGGTCGCTTTTTCGAAGATCGAATCAAGACAGACCGAAAGCTCCGAAACGTGGTCCTTGTTCGGAATGATGACCGACACGAGCTCCCCGTCATGGAAGCGCGGCTTTAAGCCGTATCGTCCCGGGAGCCCCGGGATGTCGACGGCTTCGGCGTCCATCCCCTGCCGGTCGAGCGCCGCCTGCGCGGCGACCTTTCCGGCGTCGATCGCGTACGGCTTCTCGGTGATGTCCGCCGCGGTCGAGCCCTCGTGGATCCGCCAGTAGTACAGGTTCTTGGGGATGTGGTACATCTTCCCCCTGATCGTCTCGCTGCAGCGAAGCGTAAAGTCGAAGTCCTGCGCGCCGTCCGTCTTCGGGTCGAATGCGCCCGCCCGCACGGCGACGTCCTTCTTCACCATCAGAAGATGGCAGACGTAATTGTCGCAGTGGAGCCGCGCGAAATCCGCGTCCGGCTTGAAATGCGGGTTCTTATGGCAGCCGCTCGCGTCGTCGATCTGGTCCTCGTCGGAATAGATCATCTCGGCGTCCGGATGCTCATTCATCACTTTCACGAACTCATAGAGCGCGTTCGGCGGGTACAGGTCGTCCTGATCCAGCAGGCTCACCCACTCGCCCGATGCGTGCTCCAGCGCTGCGTTCGTATTGACCGAGATGCCGCCGTTCCGATGCAGCAGGATGCCCTTCACGCGCGGATCCTTCTCCATGTATCTTAAGATCAGTTCCTCGGTTTTCGGATCGTTCTCGCAGCCGTCCGCGAGGCAGAGCTCGAAGTTCGGATACGTCTGAGCGAGCACCGATTCGATCATCGCAATGAACTGGTCCGGGTCGGGCTTGTAGACCGGTACGAGCACGGAGATCAGCGGACTGTAAGCAAAGGTATGCTCCCGCTGCTCCTTCAGCTCCCGCTTCTTCGCCATTTTGCTCCGGGCCCAGCGGTCGTACTGGAAGTCGACCTCCGGGATCTCCGGATACAGCAGCGTCATGAAGAAGTCCTTTTTATTCTCGCTGACGCGGAACTGATGCAGCCGCGTCCGGACGCTGTGCTTGACCTTCCAGTGCTCTCCGACGTCGATGACAAGCTCGTCCTTCACGCCGGTCTCGTTTCCTTCGGCGTCCTTTTCGGGCACATAGGCGCGCAGCTTCAGCCCCCGCGGACTCTTCAGGTCGCAGATCACGAAGAAGCCGTAGCGGTCCTTCGTTTTCTGATGATAGACCTCCATCAGCACGTCTTCGCGCAGCATATAGCGGACCGTGCAGTCCAGGGGTTTCCCGTTCTTCAGCACCTCAAACACGACCGGATCGCCGAGCGCCTCCGGCGCCGCCCATCCGCGGAACAGGATCCTGTTTTTTCTTCTGATGATGTCATCGAGGCAATGGTACATCGCTTCAGTCCTTCATGTGATCGAACTTGCCGGGGGTGCTGCCGCGCGGTCCTTAAGACCATGCTGCGCTCTGCTGAAAAGAGAGCCGGTTTCCCGACTCTCTCATTATAGCACGGATATTCCGTTTTCGCATCCGGTTTGTGCGAAAGATGCGTCACTGCGCATCCTTTACGGATGCTTTTTCCTTCCGGTTCATCTTTTCGATCTCGTTTTCCGAATATGTCGGATGCTCATAGGGCTCGCAGACCGTGTTTCTGACGTCCGAGAGGATGCTTTCCGGGTCGGTCTGTTTCAGGATCGAAGGCATATTGTTTCCTTCGCCTGCCGCAAACAGCCTGCTGTCCCTGATCTCGTACTGCCCCTTGTACAGCCCATTGATCATATACGTGTTTTCGGCGATCGGGCCTTTGTATTCATGCAGAAAGAGCAAGACCCTCGTTCCTTTTTTCAGATGTGGGGTTCATGTTTTACCTGCCCGGTCGCATTTCCCCGCCATCGCGCAGTTCGCGCATCCGCAGCCGCAGGAGGCCTTCCCATTCTTTTGATCACGGATCATTTTGACGACGACGAGCGCGACCAAAAGGACCAGCACGGCCGCGACGATGAGGGTTCCGAGGTTTTCGGTGAGCCATTCCATTTCTTCTTCCTCTCTTTCCCGTAACGGTCTTCAGGGCGGCAGGCCCTGCCGAACAAAGGATGCCGGAACGGACGTTTCTCTGCCGGCACTTTCATTATACGGTCCCGGAAACCGTTTGTACAGATATATGTCCGATTCCCTGTCATGCTCATGGACGTATCTGCCTGCATTATAGTTAGCAGCCGCTAACTTGTCAAGTATTTTATGTTTCTGTTTGATTTTTGGACACAGCATAGTATAATGGTTGCAGGAAGATAACCCGACGGAACGTTTGCCCGCAAAACAGGCCGGGCCGTGAACGGAAAGGAGAACGCAGTGAAAATGCAGGAATCGGGCGAGATGTACCTGGAGACGATCCTGGTACTCTCGAAGAGACTGAACGTCGTTCGCTCGGTCGACATCGCGGAGGAGATGGGCTATTCGAAGCCGTCGGTCAGCCGCGCCGTCGGCAAGCTGAAGGAGGACAAATATATCGTCGTGGACGAGGACGGCTTCATTGCGCTGACCGGCAAGGGGCGCACGGTCGCCGAAAGGATCTACGAGCGGCACACCGTGCTGACCGACCTGCTGATCCGGATCGGTGTGAGCCCGGAGACCGCGGCCGCGGATGCCTGCCGCGTCGAGCATGACATCAGCGAAGAGACCTTTGAGGCCATTAAGAAAACAGTCC
>JAGDBR010000095.1 GCA_017958935.1 Lachnospiraceae bacterium
CCGTCGTCGCGTATGCGGTGACGCTGAGGATCACCGGCAGCCAGAGCAGTCCTTCGAACAGCGGCGCGCCCTGGACGAGCAGGCCGACGATCAATGCCGGCAGCACGTCGAGCAGGCAGTTCGCGAGATCGCCCGCGAGCGACCAGAACAGTTTCAGGAAGCCCTCCTCCGGGATCATGTGGAAGAACCACATGCCTGTGTCTTCCTTCAGCGCATTGCCGAGGCTTCGGTAGAACGCGCAGAAACCAAGTACCAGGACGACCGGCAGAGCCGACCGGGTCGAAGCGACGAACCGGCAGATCAGCGCCGTCGCCAGCGCCGCCGCGAGGTAGAACTCCATCGTCTTCGTGAAGACATGCAGGTGGGCAAAACGGAAGCGGTTGTACAGCGCCTTGTGGAAGAACACGTTCGCGCCCCATCCGCGGTCGAACGTCGTCTCGCTGTAGCGCGCCGCACGGTCTTTCTTGCGCTTCGCAAAGCCCATGCCGTCTTCGGCGTTCGCCGCCGCGAGCATCGCGGCTTTTTCGTCGGTCTTCTTCAGCGCTTCCTCATAGAAATCGCAATGCATACGGCTGAGCAGGAACGCCAGCACCGCTCCGCACACCAGCACGAGGCCGAGGCACAGGAACATGTACGGGACATTGCCTTCCGCCGTGAACATCACGAAGCCCTTGATCCAGCCCCAGAAAGGGATGAAACGGGTCGCGGGGGCGTTGAAAAAGCCCAGCGCCGCTTCCCACCAGCCCAGGCCGGTGCTGTTCCTGAACAGGATGTAGCCGACGACGATCAGCAGCAGGACCGCGTACACGATCCGCCGCAGATTGCTCTTAAAGCCCGGGTGATTCGTCGCGGTCACGTAGCAGAGCATCTTGAACAGCTGCGACACGCAGACCGTCAGGATCCAGCCGCCGAGAATGCCGCCGATCACCCCGAATCCCGCGCCGGAACGCGCAAGGTTCGGGATCTGGAACGCGATGATGTAGATGCTTGCCAGCACCGAGACGCCCATCTGGGTCACGGTGCGGAACAGCAGCACCGCCTGCGGCTTCAGCGGCGACGCGAACAGCAGGTTCACGTCAGCCGGCTGGAAGATCTCCGCCCCGCTCTTATCGGCGCCGAGCACGTTCAAGACGAACATGATCAGAATGACGCCGCCGGCCGCCAGCTCGATGATGTCCATGATCGGGACTTCTTCCTCGGGCGGCGGGATCGGGGTCACCTGCTCCTGTCCCGGCGTATCGTCGATGCCCGCTTTATCAAGCGCGGTCCCGAGCAGCAGACCGAAGAGCACTCCGCCCGCGATCATGATCGCGACGAACACCAGCACCCACGTTTTGAACAGCTTTTTGAGCGCATTCTTCGCGCTGTGGAAGGCGTAGTAAAAGAACAGCTTCATCTTCCGCTTGCGCCCCCGTCCGGGCCGGAAGGCCGTTCGCCGTCAGCGCGGCTGTCCGACTGCAGCGCTTCTGCTTTGTCGCTGCGGTCGTCCGCCTGCATCGCTTCCTCCGTCCCGGAATGCGACATGTCGTCGCGCGACACGCCTTCGGTCACCTCGAAGAACAGTTCTTCGAGCGTCTTGCCGGCGTTCTCCAGGTCGCTGCGGCGCACATTGGCGCGGATCGTGCCGTTCTGCATGATCAAGGCGCGGTCCCAGAGCATGTCCACGCTGTCGATGATGTGCGTGCTGATGAGCAGGGTCTTCCCCGCCGCGCGCATTTCCTCGATGCACAGCTTGAGTTCCTTGATCGCGTGCGGATCGAGGCCGATCATCGGCTCGTCCATCAGCAGCAGCTCCGGGTCCGGCAGCAGGCCGAGACACAAGTTCAGCTTCTGCTGCATGCCCTTCGACAGCTCGTCGCCGAACTTCTTCGCCTTGTCGCCGATCTCGAAACGCTCCAGCAGGCGCTGCGCGCGTTCTTTGTAATCCGTCAGCCGGTAGGCGCGCGCCAGGAACTCCATGTGCTCGCCGACCGTCAGGTTCGGATAGAGCGACGGGATCTCCGGCACGTATCCCATGACGCGCCGCGCATCGGTCGATTTGTTGCGGAAACCCTTGACCGTGATCTGTCCCTGATAGCGCAGGAAGCCGATGATCGACTTCATGATCGTGCTCTTGCCGGCGCCGTTCGGGCCCAGCAGGACCGTGACGCTGCCCGGGTCCAGATGGAAGCTCAGATCATCGCAAGCCGTCGTTTTTCCGTATTTTTTCGTTACATGCGATACTTCCAGCATGAAACCGTGTTCCTCCTTGTCTTCAGCCGTACTGCGGCTCGCGGAGCGCCTTGTCCCAGTAGATCCTGCCCTTCAGTTCCTTCGCGGCTTCATCCGCTTCCGCCTGAAGCACGTCCAGGAACGCCTGCTCCTTCTTCTTCGAGCGGCGGCCCTTCGCGTCGTAGATCATGCGGGTCGCGACCGCGTCGTAGCTGACCGCGAAGTCTTCCGGGTCGTCGTGCGGGAAGAACGAGACCGTTACTTCATAGGTGATGCGGCCGGCGTCGCTCGTCGCCGTCAGCATGACGCGCGCTGCATGGCGTGCGCGGCCGTTCGCCGTGCACTTTGCACCGTAATATCCGCTGAATACATCAATGACTTTCATGGAAAATCCTTCTTTCGATCTGTAAATGCTGCTGCATTCATTATCGTTCCGCGGACGGAAAAAGTAAACCCTTTTGTATGCGGATCCATACTTTTCTCCCGCCCGCAAGAGGCGCATCTCCGGAACATCCGGTCAGGGGCGCTTTCTCCGGACCATCCAGGCAGGGGCGCTTTCTCCGCACACCCGCCCGGGCCGGCGGTCTCCTTACAGGCCGCGGTATACCGCGTCCCGGATCCCGAAATGGATCTTTTTCGCGTTATACGGGATCGTCTGGTGGTTATAGACGATCGACAGCTTCTCCTTCGGGTCGACCAGCAGGAAGGGACCGGCCATCCCGTACCAGCCGAATTCGCCCGGATTGGACGCCGCATGCGCCTTTTCGGGGTCGATCAGCGTCCGTACACCGTAGCCGTAGCCATAACCCGTAAAGTCATTGCCGTGCCGCCGGTAGCGCTGCTCGAAATCGGCCAAGGCC
>JAGDBR010000096.1 GCA_017958935.1 Lachnospiraceae bacterium
GCAGCGCGCTGCCGTTCTTCGCACTGACCGGCCTGAAGAAATTCGTGCCGCAGATCGCCGAGCTGTTCAACAGCCTCGAGCGTTACAACATATTCTGGCAGCTGCCGACGGACACGATCCTGTACGACGCGTACAGCGATTTCTCGGTGTACGGCGTCGCCGTGTTCTCGCTCGTTCTGGGCGCGGCGTCGGCATGGATCAGCCGTATGACCGAGAAGCGCGGCCGCGTGTTCGGCATCCTGATGTACGTGCAGTTCGCGAACTGCCTGCTGCTGTCGTTCTTCTCGACCTGGTTCAGCAACGCCACGATCTGGTTCTATTTCATCGCGACCTTCGCGATCGCCTTGTTCTGTACGGGGGAGGAGAAGGGGCTTTTCCGGCTCCGCCCGCGTGACCTGACGGAGGAAATGAAATGCTAGAAAAGAGCACGGACGCCATCCGTAACGAAACGATCGGCCATTACTGCGAGGCGCTGGGGTCCAAACTCCCGACGCCGGGCGGCGGCGGCGCGTCCGCGGTCGCGGGCGCCTTCGGCTGCTCGCTGGGCCTGAAGGTCCTGTCGTTCACCCTGGGAAAGAAGCGCTACGCGGACATCGAGGACGAACTGAAGCAGGATCAGGAAGCGCTTCTTGCGCTGCGGGACCGTTTCTATGCGCTCGCGGAAGAAGACGAGCGCGCGTTTGCCCCGCTGGCAAGCGCCTACAGGCTGCCCGAGGAAACGGCGGAAGAGAAGGAAAAGAAGCAGAGCGTCATGGAAGGCGCGCTGCATGAAGCCGCGGCGGTGCCCCTGCAGATCATGGAAGAAGCGGCGAAAGCGCTGCGGACGATGGAGCACATCGCTCAGAAGGGCAGCAAGATGGCGATCACGGACGCGGGCGTCGGCGGCGACTATCTGTCGACGGCGCTGAAGGGCGCGATGCTGAACGTGCTGATCAACGCGAAGTCGATGCGCGACAAGGCTCATCGGGACGAATGCGTCGAAAAGGCGGGCGCGCTGCTCGACGAGGGCGCCGTGCTGTTAAGATCGATCGAAGAGACCGTGCTGAAGCGGATATAAAGGAGCGGTATGGAATTGTTGAAGGGTGCGCCGGCCGCGAAAAAGATCACGGACGAGCTGGCAAAGAAGACAGCGTCTTTCAGAAGAAAACCGAAGATCGTTTTCGTCAGGCTCGGCGAAGAGCCGGACGATCTGTCCTATGAGCGCGCCGCGATGAAGCGGATGGAGAAGATCGGCGCCGAATGCAAGACGCTGGTCCTGCCGCGCGATGCTGCGGAAGACCGGTTCCTGGCAGAACTGGAGGAAGCGAACGCCGATCCGTCGGTCGACGGCATCCTGCTGTTCAGGCCGCTGCCGGCGCATATCAGCGAAAAAAAGGCGGCAGCCGTCCTGGATCCCGAAAAGGATCTGGACTGCATGTCCGATCTGAGCCTTGCGGCGGTCTTCAAGGGAACGGAGGGCTTCGCGCCCTGCACGGCGGAAGCGGTCCTGACGCTGCTGAAACATTACGGCATCCCGGTCGCGGGAAAACGCGCGGTCGTCGTCGGCCGGTCGCTCGTCATCGGACGGCCCGCCGCGATGCTTCTGATGCAGGAGAACGCGACCGTGACGGTCTGCCATTCGCGGACGGAAGACCTGCGGGAAGTCTGCCGGGAAGCGGACATCCTGGTCGCCGCGGTCGGCAGGCCGGAGATGATCGACGCGTCTTACGTCAAAGAGGGCGCGGTCGTCATCGACGTCGGCATCCACGTCCGGGAAGACGGAAGCCTTTGCGGCGACTGCGATTTCGCGTCCGTCTCGGCCAAGGCCTCTTACGCGACGCCTGTGCCCGGAGGCGTCGGCGCGGTCACGACGGCCGTACTCGCGCAGCATCTCGTGCGCGCTTACGGGCGGCGGGAAGGAGAGAAGGCATGAAGATCCGCATCCGTTACCTTTCCGACGAGATCGAAGAGCTTAGGTACATCGACGGGGTGTCCGACTGGATCGACCTGCGCTGCGCCGAGGAAGTGACGCTGAAGGCGGGCGAGATGAAGCTGATCCGGCTCGGCGTCGCGATGGAGCTCCCGGCCGGGTACGAAGCCTACGTCGTGGCCCGCAGCTCGACCTTCAAGAACTTCGGGATCCTGCAGGCGAACGCGTTCGGGATCATCGACGCTTCCTA
>JAGDBR010000097.1 GCA_017958935.1 Lachnospiraceae bacterium
GCCTTTTTTATAGAATAACTCCGCAAGGCCCCAGATCAGGGTCGTGAGGATCGTGAACACAAACCAAAGCATGGAACGGACCTCTTACTCTCTCATTGATGTCTCTTAACGCAAGCCTACAGGGGACGATTCTACCACAAAACCGGCACCGCCGCAAGCCGAAAATCCTGTCCCGTTTCTCAAGAGAGCCCCGCGCCATGGCGCGGGGCTGTTGTTTTTGCTTTCCGGACGCTCATTCCGCACTGAGCACGATCAGCCGGTCTGCGTCCGCAAGCGCCAGCCCTTCGTCAAGCGGCGGATCGAACACCGGCACGGTTTTCCCGTCTTCTTCCTTCATATATCCCAGCAGCAGGCAGCCTTGTGAAAGCGCCGCCGCCCGGGCTTCCCGGACCGTCAGGCGTCCGGCACAGCCGAGGGATGCCGCGGACTTCAGGTAGATCTCGTTCCCTTCGTTCGACAGCAGTTCCCGGAAGACCGTTTCGAGGTCCGGCCGGTCCGCAAGCTGCGACAGGAACAGCGCCACCATGTTCGACGCGACGATGAAGTCCGTGCTGTCTCCGGCGTCCGCCAGCCGCTGGCTGAGCTCACGCCTAAGCTCCGCCGTGATGCTGTATTCCAGGCCTTTTTCCTGCCGGATCGTCCTGAGGGAAAGGATGCGTATGACGTTGTCCACGTCCGCCTCGTCTTCGTCCGCTTCGTGGTCGCTCAGCAGCACGATATGGGCAGCGTCCCCAATGAGCGCTTCCAGAGAATCCTTGTGCTTCGGCACCGTATCGCGGACGAACTCGACGGCCAGGCCGTCCTGTCCCGCTTCGTTCAGTGCCCCGACGCATTCCAGGATCTGCGCCTTCGCTTCCTCGTCCGCGCCCGCGATGCGGACGTGTTTCTTCTCTCCGGGCAGCTCCTGCAGCACCGTCGTGATCTCCTCGTTCACGCCGAGGATCAGGATCTCTTCCTGCCGCTTTCCGGTCTCCGCCGGCACAGCCGTTCTCACATTCAGTTCCGCCGCCTCTTCCAGTTTCAGCGCGCCGGGATCCTCTGTAAAGACGAGCAGCCGTCCGTCCGGCGCCGCTTTTTCATCCGCAGGAGGATTCAGCACATACCGGCCGTTCAGGAACAGGCCGGCGGGCACACCGCCGGAAAGCCGCTGCACGAGCGCCGAAAAAGGCAGGCCCGCCGCTTCCGGGAGCGTGACCTCGCACAAGTTGCTGCCGTCGTAGTCCAGGAACTCCATGAGCGTCTCGGACAGGCCGGGCTGCGTGCAGGAATGGGCAATGACCTTCGAGAGCAGCCGGTTCGCCAGAAGCTGCGTGATGTTGTGCGTCTCTGCGAACGCTTCGGGCAGCAGGTAGCGGCCGCGCGATACGACCGAGCAGGTGTAGACCCTTGGATCGTCGCCGAGGATCGACGCCACGGCCAGCAGCGTCTTCACGGTATTCACGTCGTCGGACGGATTCACGATCACCGCCTGCGCGTCCCGGATGCAGCATTTCTCAAGGGATGCCGGGTCGAAGATGTCGATGTTCCGGCACACGAGGCGCACGTTCTTCGGCACCTCGACGTTGTCGCGGATCGCGTCCTCCATCTCGTCGCGCGCGGTGTCACCCGCGACGACGATGCAGCGCTTGTTGTCGGCGGACGCGTCGATCAGCTGTTTGATCAGCGTGAACTCGCCGGGCACATAGCCGAGCACGACAATATGGTCCTTTTCGAGCACGGCGGAATTGCCGTTCTTCAGGCTCGTGATCTTCTCCTCGATCGCGCTCGCGAAGATACCGATCAGCACGCTCGTGACGAGCAGGCCGATCAGCGCCGCGACCGCCATCAGGATCAGGTAGCCGATGCCGCCGTCTTCGTAATAAGGCATCCAGGCGTTGATGACCGTCGTCATGCTGTCCCAGAAAACGCCGGCGGGCTCTCCGTCTTCATGCAGGCCGAACGCGAGGATCAGCAGGCTGATGACGACGACGGCCAGGACCGTCGCGATCAGCAGGATCTTGACGAGCCCGAGGCTGCCCTTCGACATCCGGTTATCGAACCAGTACCGGAACCGCTCCATCAAGGAGGGCTTTGTGTCTTTGTTCTCTTTCATGTCGATCTCTCCCTTGTATCAGGTCCCCGAAGCGCTCCGCGGGCCTTTCCGGCCGGAACGCCTGTCTTTCCCCTTCATTCTACTGTATGCGCCGCCTGTTGAAAAGAAGAAGTTTCAGAACTTTTGCAGAGACGACGCCGCCCGCCGCCGGCGTTCATCCGGAGCGAAGACCGCCGGTCCGGGTTGATTTTCGCCCCGTTTTCCCTTACAATGGTCTCAACAAATCTGCTGACAAGGAGACGCATGCATGAACAACTTCACATTCTACTCCCCCACGTATTTCGCATTCGGCAAGGACGCCGAGAACGATACCGGCAAATACGTCAAACGTTTTGGCGGCCATAAGGTCCTGATCCACTACGGCGGCGGCTCGGTCGTCCGGAGCGGTCTTCTCGACCGCGTGAAAAAGTCGCTGGACGCGTACGGCATCGACTACGTCGAACTCGGCGGCGTCCGTCCGAATCCGCGCAGCGGCCTCGTCTACGAAGGCAACGACCTCTGCCGGAAGGAAGGCGTCGATTTCGTGCTCGCGGTCGGCGGCGGCTCGGCGATCGACTCCGCGAAGGAGATCGCGGCCGGCGCGGTCTACGACGGGGATTTCTGGGATTATTACGAGGGCAAGCTGATCGACGAAGCCCTGCCGATCGGCACGGTGCTCACGATCGCGGCAGCCGGCAGCGAGGGCTCGCCCGACTCCGTCATCACGAAGGAGGACGGCATGTTCAAGCGCGGCGCGACCGGCGAGGGCCTGCGTCCGAAGTTCTCGGTCCTGAACCCGGCGCTGACGCAGACGCTCCCGGCCTACCAGACGGCCTGCGGCATCACGGACATCATTGCACACCTGTACGAGCGGTATCTGACGAACACCCCTGAGGTCGAGGTCACCGACCGCATGATCGAGGCGCTGATGACGACGATGGTCCACGAGGGCCCTCGCGTCATCGAGGACCCGGACAATTACGAGGCCCGCGCGAACATCATGTGGGCCGGCATGATGGCGCACAACAATTCGTGCGGCGTCGGCCGGACCCAGGAATGGAACAGCCATAACATCGAGCACGAGCTGACGCC
>JAGDBR010000098.1 GCA_017958935.1 Lachnospiraceae bacterium
CTTGACGTTTCCGTTCAGCAGGACCAGTTCCGTACCGTCGCCGCACCAGTTGACTGGCGCGATGACATTGCCGTTTGAAGAGGGCTCCCAGTGCCAAAGCTCATTGCCCTTGCAGTCGAACATGTAGATGATGCCCTGCGGGCCCCAGTAGGTCGTCGTGCAGATCTGCATGCCGCGCATGTCGGGGATGTAGTTGCCGGCGCTGATCCGCTGGCCGTGGCCGTTGATGTCGCGCGCGACGATGTTCCCCTTCGTGTCGAGGATCATGAAGCCTTCCCAGCCCGAGACGATCGCGATCAGGTCCTCGTCGCGGTCCGGATCCAGCCGGCCGATGATGATCTCGTCCGTGTGGTCGTTATGGATCGGCAGCTTCCAGACGAGTTTGCCGTCCGAGGAGACCATGTTGTAGCAGCTGAAGATCTCGTCCTTCCCGTCGCCGTTGAAATCGTAGGCGTAGGGGAAATGGCCCGTGTTGTATTCGGTGAACAGCCACTTGAAGTTCAGGTCCTTGTCATAGATCCAGAGGCGGCTGTAGCGGTCCTTGATCAGGATCTCCTCGGGACGTGCGTTCCCGGAGACGTTCACGATGCGGATCGCGTCGACGTTCAGGCGCTCGAACGCGTGCTTCTTGAACTCGATGCCGACCAGCTCGTCCGCGGGCAGGTCGTTCTTCGGCGTCCAGGCCCATTTCTTCACGCTGCCGTCGCGGCCGTCCAGGATCATCAGCTTGAAGTTCCTGGCTGTGATGACTTCGTCAATGCCGTCCCCGTCGATGTCGTAGATCTGGAGCGGGACGTCCGCCGTCAGGTTGTCCGGGCCGGTGCAGGGCCGCGGTTCGCCGATCTGCCAGAGCACCTTGCCGGTCTCGACGCTCACCGCCGTCAGGCAGCTGATGTTCGCGTAGCGGTCCTTGTAGACGCGCTTCTGCTGCTGCGCCATGACGAAGAACATCTCGTCCGTGCCGGTCAGGTGACCGAAGCGGATCTGGCGGCCGGTGCCGAAGTCCTTCAGGTCGATGACCTTCCAAAGCTTCGGCTTCGGATACTGGGCGCGCTTTTCGGCGAGCCTGTACTCCCGCTCTTCCTTCACTTCGAGCATGCGTTCCAGTTCCGCTTCGTCCCCTTCCACGAGGACGTCGGTGAACTGGGCCGGCATGTCCGAAGTCAGCGCGATGCAGCCGGTCTTGTACGTGCCATCCTCGGCACAGACCACGGCGTGTCCGTCCAGGAAGCCCGTGAACCGGTCTCCCTTCACTTCCACCTTCAGCGTGTGGAAGTTGTCGCAGTCGACTTCGGCGAACGCTTCGGCCAGAACGGTCGTATTGATTTTCTCGATCTTTTCGATCTTCGCCTTTCCGCCGCCGACCGTGAAGACGTACGTCGCCATCGCGGTCTGGTAGCGGAACATCAGGCCCGCGGGCTCCGTCGGCGCGAACAGGCGCACGGCGGCAGACACCGTGTAGTCCTGCCAGTCCTTGTCGCCGCCGACGAGGGCCGGCCGGGTCGGCGTACCGGGCAGCGGCGGCGTCTGGCGCTGCTGCTCCATGAAATGCTTCCCGTCCTCTTCCGTGATCATCCAGCTCGGACCACGGAAATTGAAGGACATGATCGGGTCATACCACTGGCCGGTATAGCCCGTGACCGGGAAATAGTTATACTCGCCCATCGCCGAATGCTCGTGGTCATACGGGAAATCGCCGATGGAAAAGCCCTGGAAATCATCAAAAAACAGTTGCATCTTCATCCTTTCCGGAAGCGCCGCCTCCATGTCGTGACGTCATCCTCTGAGCGAAAACGGCACAGCCTGCTGCATGACAGACTGTGCCGTTCCCGGTAAAACGCGCGTACCTCTCAGCGGCAGACGCGTTTTTCACGATATTGAAGGTTACTCAACTTTAACGGTCTCAGACTCCGCGTTCTTCTTGACACTTTCAATACCGTTCTTGCAGCCTGCCTTCGACTTATAGCCTTCGGAAGCCAGGATCGGCTCGCCGTTGCCCGCTTTCAGACGGAAACGGAAGCTGCCGCCCTTGTCCAGATAGATCTCGAACTTCGGATTCTTCTCTTTCGCGAAGCCTTCGACCGTCTGGTCTTCCACCGGCGCGATCGGAGCGTTCTTCGTGACGCTCGCGATGCCGTTCAGGCAAGCCTTCTCAGTGGTATAGATCTCGGAGGTACCGATGATCTCACCGTTCCCAGCCTTTAAAGAAAAATGGAAGCCGGTCTTTCCCTGCTTAACGACATACTTTCCCATAGGTATGAATACCTCCTTTTTAGTTACATTCAGTATAAGACGGTTTTCATTCATTGTCAATCAATTCGACAAAAATGGATGAAAATAATTGCACGTTCCGGCGGTGAGATTCGGTGCGTTCCGGACGATTTCAGCCTTGCGGAAAAACCGCTTTTGTGATAGTGTATATATTGGTATGAGTTGGACAGTTGATCCACACCTATATGGAGGTTTATTCATGAAGAAAGTTCAGTTTACTGAAACCGTTCTGCGTGACGCGAACCAGTCCCTGATGGCCACCCGCCTGCCCTACGCGGATTTCGAGAAGATCCTTCCGACGATGGACAAGGCCGGTTACTATTCGGTGGAATGCTGGGGCGGCGCCACCTTCGACTCCTGCCTGCGTTATCTGAATGAAGATCCGTGGGAGAGGCTGCGCAGCATCCGCGCGAAGATGCCGAACACGAAGCTGCAGATGCTCCTTCGCGGCCAGAACCTGCTGGGCTACAAGCATTACCACGATGACGTCGTGGAGAAGTTCGTCGAGCTTTCCATCAAGAACGGCATCGACATCATCCGCATCTTCGACGCGCTGAACGATTTCCGGAACCTGGAGACCGCTCTCGCCGCGACGAAGAAGTACGCGACGCCGAACACCGTCGCTTCGGGCTGCATCAGCTACACCCAGAGCCCGGTGCACACGGTCGAGAAGTACGTCGAGATGTGCCGCGAGCTGGTCCGCATGGGCTTCGACACCCTGTGCCTGAAGGACATGGCCGGCACGATGAGCCCGTTTGAAGCCGAAGGCCTCATCGAGGGCATCAAGGACGCGGTCGGCGACGTTCCGCTCGTCCTGCACACGCACTGCACCACCGGCATGGCCTACATGACCCTCACGAAGGCGATCGAGTCCGGCGTCGACGTCATCGACACCGCGACGAGCTGCTTCTCGAACGGCACGAGCCAGGCGGCGACCGAGACCCTCTTCTACGCGCTGCAGCAGTACGGCATCGAGACGAACCTGAACGAGAACGTCATCAACGAAGTCAATGACTTCTTCAAGCGGGTCAAGCAGAAATACGTCGAGTCCGGCGTCATCAACCCGAAGAGCATGGCGACCGACTCCCAGGCCCTCGTCTACAAGGTCCCGGGCGGCATGCTGTCGAACATGATCGCGAACCTGAAGGACATGAACGCGATGGACAAGTTCGACGCGGCCCTGCTGGAGATCCCGGAAGTCCGCAAGGACCTCGGCTATCCGCCGCTCGTCACTCCGCTTTCCCAGATGGTCGGCAACCAGGCCGTCACGAACGTTCTGGTCGGCGAACGCTACAAGAACATTTCCAATGAAGTGAAGAACTACTTCCGCGGCGAATACGGCATCTCGCCGGCTCCGGTCAATGCGGCGCTCGAGGAGAAGATCCTCGGCGAAGGCGGCAAGCCTGTCGACTGCCGCATCGAAGACGCGAAGCGCACCGGCGAAGACTTCGTGAAGGCGAAGGAAGCCCTGGGCGAGCTCGCCGAGACCGAGGAAGACGTCATGAGCTACATCTGCTTCCCCGCACAGGCCGAGAAGTTCCTGAAGGACCGCAAGGCCGCGCGCGAAAAGATCGTGAAATACACGATCGAGGAAGCGTAAGGAGGCCAGTCCATGTTGAATCTTATTTCCGCAGAAGCTGCCGTCAAGGGTGAGATGCTCGGCACGGGGACCGCTGCGCTGAACGCAGTCCTCGGGTATCTCGTCGTCTTCACGGGCCTGCTGCTTCTGATGATCGTGGTCATCGTCGTCGGCAAGATCATGGTCGGCGCGGCGAAGAAGAAAACGCCCGCACCGGCAGCGAACGAGCCGGCCGTGAAGACCGCGGCTCCGGCGGCGCCGAAACCGCTCGCGCCCGGCAGTGCCGGCGACGTCAAGCTGTACGGCACCGACCCGCACGACGCGGCCATGATCATGGCGATCGTCGCCGACAAGCTGCAGAAGCCGCTGAACGAACTGAAGTTCGTATCCATTAAGGAAGTTCCGTCAGGAGCTGATAAGGAGGTCTGAAAAGATGAAGTACAAAGTCACCCTGAACGGGAAAACCTATGAAGTGGAAGTCAACCAGGGCGAGGCGATGATCCTCGACGAGTACGAGGCGTATGCACCGGCACCCGCTGCCGCACCCGCCGCTCCCGCGCCCGCCGCTGCCCCGGCGCCCGCTCCGGCACCCGCTGCCGCTCC
>JAGDBR010000007.1 GCA_017958935.1 Lachnospiraceae bacterium
ATGCTGCGCTTCAGGATGCGGACCGTGCGGATCGTTTCGTTTTTCGGGAAACCGGCCTTGATCACGGCGCGGCGCAGCATTTCTTCCGAATACCGGATGGGCAGCTTGACGTCTTTCAGGATCATCGCTCAGGCCTCCGGCACGCGTCTGCCCGCCGCGCGTCCGGCAATGAGGCCGGTCGCGAAAGCAAAGTGCAGGTTGTATCCGCCGCAGGCGCCGTCCGCGTTCAGCAGCTCGCCCGTGACGAAAAGCCCGGGAACGGAAGAGACCTCGCAGTCTGCGGTCAGTTCCTTCAGGGAAAGCCCGCCCGCGCTGACCTGCGCATCCTCCATGCCGCCGTATCCCGTCACGCCGTATTCGAACGATTTCAGCGCATTTAGAAGCCTTTCCGTTTCGGCGGGGGAAATCGCGCCGGCAGCAGCAAAAGCGCCGATTCCGGCCTTTTTCGCGGTCACAGGGCCTAATTTGGCGGGCAGCATGCCGCCCAGCACCGTTTCGAGCTTTCTGTCCGCCTGAGCGGTAAGATGCGCACGGATCTCCTCTTCCGGGATCCCCGGCAGGAAGTCGATAAACAGCGTGCAGGCGCCCTTTTCCCGGACGGTCTTAACGGCATCGTGCGAGAGCTGGAACACCGGAATGCCGGAGAGTCCTTTTTTCGTGAACTGGACTTCGCCGGTCTCTTCCGCCCCGTTTTCTGTCCGGACCGTGCAGACGTGCCGCACGCCGTCCCAGAAGGCTTCGATGCCTTCATTTCCGAACAGGGGCACGAGTGCCGGGAACGGTTCGGCGACGGACAGGCCGAAGTCCCGGAGGATCCGGTATGCCGTGAACGGCCGCGGATCCCGGACCGACGCTTCCGACCCGCAGGAAAGGATGACTTCCGACGCCGTCATCGTCTCCTTTCCCGTCGAAACGACGAAACCGTCCGGCGCTTTCCGCACCTGCAGCACGTTCGTCCCGGTCAATACCCGGACGCCCAGCTCCTGAAGACGCGTCTTCAGCGTGCGGACGACCGTCGAAGCCTGTTCGGACAGCGGATAATAATACCCGTTCCGCTCATGCGACAGCATGCCGAGCGACTTGAAGAACGCAGCAGCGTCAGCCGGCGTGAACGCCTTAAGGCAGGCCGACAGAAAGGCCGCATCGTCGCTGTGGTAGTGCGACGCGTCCATGGCCGCGTTCGAAAAATTACAGTGACCGTTTCCGGTCACCTGTAATTTCTTTCCGAGCTGTTCTTTTTTCTCGATCAGCGTGACAGGCGCGCCCTGTTCCGCAGCCGCGATCGCAGCCGTCATGCCGGACGCCCCGCCGCCGATGACCACCGTGTGTTTCATCCGACGCATTTACCTTCCGAGAAGGTGGAGCTTCTCTCCGATCTTCACGATCTTCCTGCCGCCGGGCAAAGCGCGCAGCTGCCGCTTCGTCAGGCACCCGGACCACAGGATCCCGATGAAGTATACGATAAAACCGAGGAACAGCGAGATCAGCACGATCATCAGGTCCGCGATCCGGCCGCTCTTGAAGTGATTGACGGCGAACGAGACGACGAAGCAGATCACGACGACCACGAGCGAGATCAGGCCCGGGATCAGGAAGCAGCGCACCGGATCCGGCGTATAGCCGATGATCCTGCGGATCGATATCAGGTTCAGCACGGTCACGACCAGTCCGAAGACCATGTAGCAGATGATGACCGCGTAAATGTCCATGTTGAAGACGAACAGCATCAGCGCGAGCAGGCCCGTGTGCACGAGCAGGCCGACGACCGCGTGAACGACGGGACGGCCCATCTCGTTGACGCCCTGCAGGATCGCGTTCGTCACCGTCGCGAGCGAGAAGAACACGACGGCCAGACCGCCGGCCACCAGGTAGTAGACCGCGTCTTCCGCGATCGACGTGAACAGCAGCCGCGCCAGATTCCCGCCGATCGCCGTCATGCCGAAGGCACAGGGGATCGCGATGATCAGCGTCACGCGCACCGCGAGCGCCGCCTTCTGCAGCACCTGCTTCCGGTCGCCCTGCGCGTGCGCCGCGGCGAGCGACGGCACGAGCGCGACGCCGATCGCAGAAGCGATCGACACCGGCAGATGCACCAGCAGCAGGTAGGCGCTGTTGTAGTCGCCCCAGACGGCGGAATACGCGTCGTAGGACACGCCGCGCAGCTTCATCGCGCCGTTGAACATCGCGACGTCGATCAGGTCGATCGCGTTGTTCGCGGCGGTCGACAGGATGACCGGGA
>JAGDBR010000099.1 GCA_017958935.1 Lachnospiraceae bacterium
ATCAAGGTCGGCATCGGCGCCGAGAAGCGCTCGAAGCTGATCAGCGAAAAAGAGAAGAAGATCACGGCGTACCACGAGATGGGGCACGCGATCCTCTTCGAGGCGCTGCCTGACGTGGGGCCGGTGCACACGATCTCGATCATCCCGACGGGGCTCGGCGCGGCCGGCTACACGATGCCGCTGCCCGAGAAGGACGAGATGTTCAACACGAAGGGCCGGATGCTGCAGGACATCATGGTGTCGATGGGCGGCCGCATTGCCGAAGAACTGGCGTTCGGCGACATCACGACCGGCGCGTCGCAGGACATCCGCCAGGCGACGGACCTGGCGCGCGACATGGTCATGAAGTACGGCATGTCGGAGAAGATCGGCTTCATCAACTACGAACAGCAGCAGGACACCGTCTATGTCGGCCGCGACATCGGCCACACGAAGAACTACGGGTCCGACGTCTATAACGCGATCGAGGAAGAAGTCAAGCGCATCCTCGGCGAATGCTACGAAAAGGCGAAAGCGATCGTGCTGGAGAAACGGGACGTGCTCGACAAGGGCGCGGCGTTCCTGCTGGAGCACGAGAAGATGACACAGGAAGAATTCGAAGCGATCTACCACGGGACGAACGCATGAATCCGAGAAGAATCGACCGCGAAGCCCTTTTCGCGGATGAAACAGTTCAATACAGGACGCCTGCCGTCATCCGGGCGGGCGACGACGTCACGTTCTGGTTCCGCACGAAGAAGGACGACGCAAGCACCGTGTCGCTGTTGGGACGCGAGATCATGCAGCGCATGGAGAAAGCGTGCTCGGACAGCCTGTTCGATTATTACCGGACGACGCTGAAGATGACGGGCGAGCGGTTCCATTACTGGTTCCTCGTCGAGCGCGGGCGCGAGCGGATCTTCTACAACCGTCTCGGCGTCGTGGAGGCGCCGTTTATCCGGACCGACACGGCCTTCGAGGTCCTGCCGGGCTTTACGGTGCCCGAATGGGCGAAGGGCGCGGTCATGTACCAGATCTTCATCGACCGCTTCCGGAACGGCTGCCCGGAAAACGACGTCCTGACCGACGAATACAGCTACCTCATGGGGCGTCACAGCGAACATGCGGACTGGGAAGACGGGATCGAGACCCTGGACGTGCACCGTTTCTACGGCGGCGACCTGCAGGGCGTCGAGGAGAAACTGCCCTATTTGAAGCGGCTCGGGATCGAAGCGATCTATTTCACGCCGATCTTCGTCTCGCCGTCGAACCACGGCTACGATACGCAGGACTACGAGTACGTCGACCCGCATCTCGCGGGCTTCGTGCACGACGAAGGCGATCTCCTCGCCCCGGGCGACACGGACAATGCCCGCGCGACCCGCTACATCGGCCGCGTGTCCGACTTCGAAAACCTCGAAAAGGCGAACGAGGTGTTCGCGTCTTTCGTCGAAAAGGCGCACGAGATGGGCATCCGCGTGATCCTGGACGGGGTGTTCAACCACTGCGGCTCGTTCAACAAATGGATGGACCGCGAGGGCATCTACAAAGGCCGGGAAGGCTATGCGCCCGGCGCGTTCGTGTCGAAGGACAGCCCCTATCACGACTATTTCTACTTCACCCGGGACGCGTGGCCGGACAATGAAAGCTACATCGGCTGGTGGAACAACACGACCCTGCCGAAGCTGAACTACGAAGGCAACTGCAGCCTGCGGGACTACATCTGCGGGATCGGCCGGAAATGGATCCGCCCGCCGTATTCCATCGACGGCTGGCGGCTCGACGTCGCGGCCGACCTGGGACTCACCGCGTCCGGCAACCACACCTTCTGGCGGGCCTTCCGCCGGGCGGTCAAGTCAGAGAATCCCGACGCGCTGATCGTCGCGGAGCATTACGGGAACCCGGAGCACTGGCTGCGCGGGAACGAGTGGGACACGGTCATGAACTACGACGCGTTCATGGAACCCGTGAGCTTCTTCCTGACCGGCATGGAAAAGCACTCACGCGAGTATTCGCCGGTGCTGCACGGAAGCGGCAGGCTCTTTTTCGAGACCCTGCTGATGAATCTTGCGAACCTGCCGGTCGAATCGCGCTTCTCGGCGATGAACCAGCTGTCGAACCATGACCATTCGCGTTTCCTGACGCGGACGAACCGCCGGGTCGGGTCGCTCCATGAGAGCGGGGCCGCGGCGGCCTCGGAGGGCCTGTCCTACGCGACCTTCCGCGAAGGCGTCGTCATGCAGTTCACGCTGCCCGGCGCGCCCACGCTGTACTACGGCGACGAGGCCGGCCTGACCGGCTGGACGGATCCGGACAACCGGCGGCCGTATCCGTGGGGACACGAGAACTGGGATCTGGTCATGCTTCACAAGGACCTGATCCGCATCCACAAGACGTATCCGTGCCTGAGGACCGGCTCGTTCAAGCCGCTCTCTGACGACTACGGCTACGTCGCGTACGCGCGGTTCGATACGGAGAGCAGCGTCGTGACGCTGATCAACCATTCGGACCATGAGCGCATGGTGAGCCTTCCCGTGTGGACAGCCGGCATGCCGTGGGAGTGCACGGTCCGGCGCGTCATGCAGACGGACGAAGCGAATTACAACGCGGGCGAGCTGAAGACGGAAGTGCGCGACGGGCTGCTGCAGGCCGTGCTGCCGGCATGGTCCGCGACCGTGTACGCGTACCGGAAAAAGAAGGAGCAGGCATGAGATTTGTGGTGCAGCGCGTCACGCAGGCGGACGTGAAGGTCGAAGGAGAGACGGTCGGCGAGATCGGAAAGGGCTTCCTTGTCCTGGCCGGGATCGCGCAGAATGACACGCGGGCGATCGCGGACCGGATGGTCAAAAAGCTCTGCGGGCTGCGCATTTTCGAAGATGAGAACGGCAAGACGAACCTGTCCCTTGCGGACGTCGGCGGGGCGATGCTGATGATCTCCCAGTTCACGCTTTACGCGGACTGCAGAAAGGGCTACCGCCCGGGCTTTACGAATGCCGGCGCGCCGGGGATGGCGTCCGAAATGTACGAATACATCCTCTCGGCCGCGAAGCAGTACGTGCCGGACGTGCAGCGGGGCATCTTCGGGGCGGACATGAAGGTGTCGCTTTTGAACGACGGACCGTTCACAGTGATCCTGGATTCGGACGAGATATGCTGAAACCGGACGGAAGGGTCCGGATAAAAGACAGGAAAAACGGGACAGGCCGGGCCTGTCCCGTTTTCATATGGAAGGAAGTCCGGCGTTTCGCCGCCTGTCCGCAGGCAACTGCGGCGCTGACTCAGCGTTTCGCGCGAAGCTCCCGCCTGTTTTCTTCGAGGATGTAGTGGACCATCTGGTCGTGCTCTTCCGAGTAGCCGTAGAAGAAGTTCGGATAGCGCTCGGTGATGAGGTCCATGATGCCGTCCAGGTCTTCCTTCTGCTTGTTCTTCAGCGTGAAGCGGTCGCCGGTGATCGTGACGATGCGCATGTTGTACTGCAGCTGCTCGCGGCGCGCCTTGAAGGAATAGACGAGCGTCTCGTACCGGAAGAGCCACAGCACGTCCGTCAGCGGGATGATCGCGGTCTCGTCGCCGTTGAACTCGAAAAGGTACTTCGGCGTGAGCGCGAGGTCGTTGTGCTTGAAGAACCAGTCCTCGGAAAGCTCCTTCTCGGCTTCGAGCAGGATGGAACGCGCATTGCCGTAATCTTTCAGGCGGCGGTACGTGCGCGAAAGCTTCGGGAACAGGAAGAGCAGCAGCTGCCAGAGCAGGATGAGCGCCGGTACGGCACAGAGCGCGTAGAGCAGGATGCGGCCCGGGAACAGCAACGCGAGCGCAGCACAGACGGCCAGGCAGACAAACGGCAGGATCAGCCGCTTCACCTGGCTCTTCCGTATGTACTTCAGAATGTTCCGGACCTGCATGGCGCGCTCCTTTATGCTTCTTTTTATTATAGCGCAACCCGTCTCAAATAATCAACCTTTTCAACGCGGGGAAATTGTGTTAGAATACGAGGCGTATCCGGAAAGGAGCAGAGGAGGCGTTATGGCTTACGGAGCCTTTGCGGAGGTCTATGACCGGCTCATGGAGGACCTCCCCTACGGACAATGGAAAGACTACCTGGTCTCGCTGCTGAAGGAGCACGGCGTGACGGACGGGCTCGTGTGCGAACTGGGCTGCGGGACCGGCCGGATGACCGAGCTGCTGGCGAAGGAAGGCTATGACATGACGGGCATCGACCTGTCGGAGGAGATGCTGTCGAAGGCGCTCGAAAAGCGCGACGCGTCTGGCCTGCCGATCCTCTACCTTCAGCAGGACATGACGGAATTCGAGCTTTACGGGACGATGCGCGCCTTCGTGGCGGTCTGCGACTCGATGAATTATTTGGAGTGCGCGGACGACTTCATTGCCGTGCTGAAGCTTGTGAACAATTACCTGGACCCGGGCGGCGTGTTCGTCTTCGACCTGAAGACCGCGCACTACTACCGGGACGTGCTGGCGGACCGGACGATCGCGGGGACCGAGGAGGACCTGTCCTACATCTGGGAGAACCGCTACGATGAGGAAGACCGGGCGCACGACTACGCGATCACGTTTTTTGCGCGGGAGGAGAGCGGCCTGTACCGGCGGTTCACGGAGGAACAGACGCAGTTCGTCTATTCGGAGGAAGAGATCCGCGCGTTCGCCGCGGAAGCCGGCATGGAATTCGTTGCTTCCTACGACGCGTTCACGAAGGATCCGGTCCGGCCGGATTCCGAGCGCATCTATATCGTTTTGAAGGAGCGGGGAAAGAGCGCGCCGTGAACCGGCGGCAAAAGACCCTGAGGGAGTGAAGAAGATGAGTGATTACATGATCCGCGGCACCGCGGCGGACGGACAGATCCGCTTTTTCGGCGCCGATACGAAGGATACGGCGGAATACGCGCGTGCGGCGCACGGGCTGAGCCCGATCGCGGCGGCGGCGCTGGGGCGCCTTCTGACGGCCGGCGCCAGGATGGGCGCGATGATGAAGAGCGAAGAGGACCTGCTGACGCTGAAGATCGACTGCGACGGTCCGATCGGCGGGCTGACGGTCACGGCGGACATGGCCGGCCATGTGAAGGGCTTCGTGAAGAACCCGGACGTCTGGCTGCCGTCGAAGAAGCCGGGCAAGCTCAACGTCGGCGACGCCCTGGATCTGGGCGTCCTGAGCGTGATCCGCGACACGGGCCTGAAGGAGCCCTATATCGGGCAGACGATCCTGCAGACAGGTGAGATCGCCGAGGACCTGACCTATTATTTCGCGACGTCGGAGCAGACGCCGTCCTCGGTCGCGCTGGGCGTGCTGTTCGATCCGGACGGCACCGTGAAGAACGCGGGCGGCTTCATCCTGCAGGTGATGCCGGGCGCGTCGGACGAGGCGCTGGACGTACTTGAGCAGCGGCTGACCGCGATGGAGCCGATCACGACGCTGCTGGACAAGGGCCTCAGCATCGAGCGTATCCTGAACGGCGTGCTGGATGGCATGGCGCCGGAGATCCTCGAGACCTCCCCGGTCGCGTTCACCTGCAACTGTTCGCGGGAAAGGACGGCCGCGCTGCTCGGGAGCCTTTCGTCGGACGAGTTGAAAGACATGATCGAGGAAGGAAAGGACATCGAAGTCGTCTGCCATTTCTGCGGAAAGAAGTATGCTTTCCCGGTCACCGAGCTCGAGGACATCCTCGCAAAGCGCACCCGGAAGGACGGGCCGGAAGCCTGACCCCGGAGTAGCGAAAAACGGGCCGGAGGCCTGATCCTGAAACCGGCCGGGAGTCTGATTCCGGAAGAAAGACATGAAAAATGCCTGCCGCGTTACATGCGGCAGGCATTTTTTATGACCGTACGCTTTCAAAAAGCGCCGTCCGGTCCTGTTCAGATCTTGGTCACGTTGACGGCCTGCGGGCCCTTCTCGGTCTGGACGATCTCGAATTCGACGGCCTGGCCTTCGTCAAGCGTCTTGTAGCCGTCCATGTTCAGTCCCGAAAAATGAACGAAAATATCGTTTCCCGCTTCGTCGTTGATGAAACCGTAACCCTTCTGATTATTGAACCATTTCACTGTACCCTTATTCATTGTCACTCCTCCAAGCATAGTACAGCCGGTCAGACGACCAACTGGAGAAATGGTATCATATCTGATTATAGATGTCAATATTTAATAATGAATAAAAGCGCTGCCCCGCGCTCCGCCGCAAAGACGGCCCGCGAAAGGCTCTTCGCGGCCGCCGCAAAACGCCCGCCCGCACCCTGTATTTCCTTGACTTTACACGGGCGAATCACTATACTAAAAACAGACCAATATCCTCCCGCCGCGTGCCGGCGGGATCGAAAGGAAACCACGTATATGTCTGTTTTTCAGTTAGAAGCGCAAGTCACGACAGTCGGCGCCGAGGCAGTGACGCCCGTCGTCCCGGTCATGAACATCGTTTACGCCGCCATCGTCGCCGCCCTTCTGGTCGGCGCGGGCATCGCGGGCTTCGTGATCCTGAAGCGGCA
>JAGDBR010000100.1 GCA_017958935.1 Lachnospiraceae bacterium
CACTGTCAACGCTCCTCCTGTTTTTCTACATGCTGATGTTTTCGCTTGCGGCGCTGGCGCTGCAGATTGGGAAAGGCGATCTTCTCGCGCTTTCCTTTGATTCCGGCGGCGTGACGACCGGCCCCGTGACCGTGCCGTTCATCATGGCGCTCGGCATCGGGATCGCCGCGACCGTCGGCGGCAAGAAGGCGTCGGAAAGCTCGTTCGGCACGATCGCGCTCTGCTCGGTCGGCCCGATCATCGCGGTCCTGATCCTGTCGCTCTTCTCGAAGGGCACGCTGACGTATGAAATGGCGGACTATTCGATGGAGGGCTTCAGCGCGGGGCGGGTCTTCCTGCAGCTCTGGACCTCCGCGAAGGAGGTCGGCAAGTCGCTGCTCCTCATCATTGCCTTTTTCCTGATCCTGCAGTTCGTTTTCCTGAAGCTTTCGTGGCGGACGCTTCTCAGGCTCGCGATCGGGCTTGCCTATACGTGTACGGGCCTTGTGCTTTTCCTTGCGGCGGCCGCGCTCGGATTCATGCCGGTCGGCTTCAAGCTCGGCACGGAGCTTGCCGCGCGGAGTCCCGCTTGGCTCACCGGGTTCGCGTTCGTTCTCGGGATGGTGACCGTGCTCGCGGAACCGGCGGTGCACGTATTGAACGGCCAGGTCGAGGCTGTGACGAGCGGCGCGATCACGAAACGGCAGATGATGATCGCGTTGTCGATCGGCGTCGGCATCTCGATCGCGCTCTCGGTGATCCGCATCGTCTTCGGATTCTCGATCCTCTATTATCTGATCCCGGGTTATCTGATCTCGCTCGGACTGTCGCTTTTCGTGCCGGGCATCTATACCTCGATCGCGTTCGACTCCGGCGGCGTCGCGAGCGGACCGCTGACGTCGAGTTTCATCCTGCCGCTCGCGATCGGCGCCTGCGCGACGCTGAACGGGCCGGAGAGCGTGCTCTCGTCCGCGTTCGGCGTGGTCGCCATGGTCGCGATGACTCCGCTCATCACGATCCAGACGCTCGGGTTCAGATCCATTGTCAAAAATGCGCTCCGGCGCCGCGCGGCGATGAAACGGATCATCTCCGCCGACGACGCGCAGATCATTTATTTTGAGTGAGGCGCTTCGATGGCGAAAGAGATCAAAAATCTGTCACCGATCAAACTGGAGCTCCTGATCACGATCGTTCCGAAGGAGAAAGAGATCTTTTATCTCGATTACCTCGAGGTGCGCGGGCCGTCGAACCTGCAGCTGTCGACGCTCGCCCACGGGACGGCAAAGCAGGAGGTCCTGGAGTACCTCGGTCTTGACAACAACGATAAGTCCGTCATTTTCAGCGTGGTCCGGGAAGACCGCCTGCAGCGGATCCTCGCGGGGCTGGAAGACAAGTTTTCAACGATCCGGAACGGAAAGGGCATTGCGGTCGCGGTGCCGTTCACGAGCGTGATCGGGAAGCTGGTGTTCGGGTTCTTAAGCGGCGACGCCGATGTCGTAAAAGGAGAGAATCAATGAGTGATTTTGAACTGATCGTCTGCATCATCAATGCGGGCCATTCCCAGGACGTCATGGACGCGGCGAAGAAAGCCGGCGCGCGGGGCGGCACGATCCTCCGCGCCCGCGGGACCGCGAACGCGCAGCTCGAAAAGCAGCTCGGCATCGCGATCCAGCCGGAAAAGGAGCTGGCGCTCATCATCGTGAAAAAGGAGATCAAGGACAGCGTGCTCCGC
>JAGDBR010000101.1 GCA_017958935.1 Lachnospiraceae bacterium
CGACCCGGAGGTCTTCGCCGTCGTCGACGAAGAGGAGACGAGCGTCGACATGTTCGCCGACCGGGTCAGCGCATATCTCGTGCAGCTGTCCCCGAACGTCACGCACGATTCGCATGCCCGGATCCTCGACCAGTACTACAAGGACGTCGCGGAATTCGAGCGCCTGAGCGACCACGCGCTGAACATCGCCCTGATCGCGAAGGAGATGCAGGAGCAGAACATCGTTTATTCGGAGACCGCGCTGCAGGAGATCTCCCTGCTCACGGAGCTGATCGGCAAGGTCCTGGACCAGGCGGAGCTCGCGTTCAAAAAGCGCGACATCACGGCCGCGAAGCAGATCGAGCCGCTCGAGGAAGTCGTCGACGACCTCGTGAGCGCGCTGAAGGACCGGCACCTGCTGCGCATGCGCGCCGGCAAGTGCAATATCCTGGCCGACGTGTCGTTCACGAACCTGATGTCCGATCTCGAGCGCATTTCCGACGTCTGCTCGAACATCGGCGTCGCGACGGTCGTACGGATCGAAAAGACCGTCGCGTCCGAAACGCACAGCTACATGTCGCTGCTGCACGCGGGACAGGACGAGCATTTCAATGAAGTCTACGAGCAGACAGGCCGGGAATACTTCGGCAGGCTCGAGACGGTGGAGAACGATACGGCGCCGGCAGAAACCGGTACGGCGGCCGAAGGAAACGCGGACGATCCGGAGCTGTGGGCATACGCGGACGAAGAAAGAGAGCACTGACGCGCCGGTCCGTGAAAGAAAAGCGGGGAAGATGGATCCGAAATACCTGACCGGAAATTATCATACGCATACGAGCCGCTGCGGCCATGCCGACGGGATCGACGAGGCCTTCGTCCGCACGGCGGTCGACATGGGCCTGAAGGTCCTGGCCTTCACGGACCACGTGATGCTGGAAGGCGTCGACAACCGGCGTTCGCGCGGCGACTTTTCCCTGCATCCGGAATACGTCGCGTCGGTGCGCGCCTTGCGGGAAAAATACGCGGACCGGATCGCGGTCTTTTTAGGGTATGAGTGCGAAGCGTACCGCTCGCGTTTTCCGTATTACCGGGAACTGCTGACGGAGCAGGGCTTCGACTTCCTGATCCTCGGGAACCACTCGTATCTGGAGGACGACCGGGACGTCGTGTATTATTTTCACCGGCCGGTCAATGAAGAGAAGCTGAAGGGCTACTGCGAGAGCCTGCTGCAGGGGATGGAAACCGGTCTGTTCTCGGCAGTCGCCCATCCCGATTATTACATGGACTGCTTCGAGGAATGGAACGGCCTGACGGCCGAAGTCGGAGAGCGGATCGTCGACGCGGCAGTCCGGCTCGGGATCCCGCTCGAATTCAACCTGTCCTGCTTCAGGCGCGGCCGGAAGAAGTTCAAGCACAGCACGCGGTACGGGTATCCCGTGGAGGAATTCTGGAAGCTTGCGAAGGAAAAGGGCGCCAAAACCATCGTCGGCGTCGACGCGCACCATCCGGAGGACCTGCGCTACGAATACAAAGACGCGTACGGGATGCTGGAGCGTCTCGGCATCGAGCCGCTGCTGACGCTCCCGTTCGCGGACAAGACGAAGATCCGGCTGCCGTAAGACGCCCGGATCCCCGGCCGCCAGCCGGCATGACACAGAACGAAATTGCATAGACGCAGTTGAGATAAAAGGTACAAGGAGGCACACACATGGGTTTTTTGGATGATCTGTTAAAGAAAGCAGGCGAGTCGATCAAGACGGCGCTTTCCGGGTCGGCGACCCACGCCGCGCACGAGATCGACAATAAGATCGACGAAGCGATCAAGAACGCGCAGTACGAAGCTTCGCTGAAGCATAAGAAGATCAAGTTCGAGAAGCTTCCCCAGAGCGCGGAAGAGATGAAGGAAATGAAGATCTTCGACCAGAAGAACGAATTCGCGGTCGCGGCCTTCGCGGTCACGGCGCTGCTGCGCTACGCCTCCGACAAGAAGGACGGCAAAGAAATGCTGGACGTGCTGGACGGTCCGGAGAGCCCGGCGAACCGCGACCTGCAGCAGATGGACCTGCAGCTGAAGGACGGCGAGTACATCATGCGTTCCTACTTCAAGGGAGCCACCCCCGAGAACGACTATACGCCGTCTCAGCCGTATTCGATCGACGTCGTCGAGTACCCGAACAGCCGCGACATCGAGAACTACGTCTATCTCTACATCCCGAGCGGCGGGGCCGATCACCGGCGCCGGCTCCAGCTTCGGAAGAAGCCGTCCACGGGCGAGTGGTTCATCTGGTCCTACCAGGGCCTGATCATGGACATCCGCATCCCGCAGTCGGAAGACAAGTGGGCATAAGCGATGGTGATCCTGATCGGCGGCTCCAGCCACGTCGGCAAGACGTATCTTGCGCAGAAGCTGCTGGAGACGCTGCATTATCCGTATGTGTCGCTGGACCATCTGAAGATGGGCTTCATCCGCACCGGCAGGACGGAGCTGACCGTCCTGGACGACGACGCCATGCGCGATTTCCTGTGGCCGTTCGCGGCGGAGATCGTGAAGACGGCCATCGAGAACGAACAGGACCTGATCGTCGAGGGCTGCTACATCCCGGCGGACTGGAAGACACGTATGCCTGAAGCATACCTGAAGGACATTTACTGTGTGTTTCTCGTGATGAGCGAGCGGTATCTTCGCGCGCACATCGACACGGTGGCCGCGGAGGCCGATGTGATCGAGCGGCGCCTTGACGACGAAGTCGACCTCGAAAGGCTCATCCGCTGCAGCGCGTGGTTCCGGGAGGAGTGCGCGCTTTACGGCATTCCCTGCTACGAGATCGACACGGTCTTCGACATCGAAGACATGAAGTCGTTCGTGCTGGAGGGCGTGCGGAACAAACAGGACGGCGCGCGCTGACACGCGCGGCCGTCAGAGGAAGCATCGATCATGAAAGTCGTATTGGATCATTTAACGAAGCGGTTCCCGAACCGGGACAAGAAGCAGGACGACGTCATTGCGGTCAATGACTTTTCCTTCGAGATCCCGGACGGCAAGCTGGTCGGCCTGCTGGGGCCTTCCGGCTGCGGCAAGTCCACCGTGCTGAACCTGATCTGCGGGCTGGAGAAACCGACCGCGGGCAAGGTGTGGTTCGGGGAAAACGACGTCACGAACCTGCCGCCGGAGAACCGCGGCGTCGGCATGGTCTTCCAAAACTATGCCCTGTACCCGCACCTGACCGTGCTGCAGAACATCGTCTCTCCGCTGCAGAACCTGAAAGGCGAGAAGAAGCTGCCGAAGGAAGTCATGTTCGAGAAGGCCCTGCAGGCCGCGAAGCTCGTGCAGATCGAGAATTACCTGGAGCGGAAGCCGTCGGAGCTCTCCGGCGGACAGCAGCAGCGCGTCGCGATCGCGCGCGCGCTCGTGAAGTCTCCGCACATCCGTCTCTTGGACGAACCGCTGTCGAATCTGGACGCGCGCCTGCGCCTGCAGACCCGCGTGGAGATCCGCCGGATCCAGCTGGAGACCGGCGTCACGACGATTTTCGTCACCCACGATCAGGACGAGGCCATGTCGATCTCCGACATCATCATCCTGATGAAGGAGGGCAAGCTCCAGCAGTGGGGCCGGCCGCAGGAGGTCTACAACGATCCGAAGAACCTGTTCGTCGCGAAATTCCTGGGCACGCCCGCGATCAACGTATTCACGGGCAGCGTCCGGAACGGCCGCGTCTTCATCGGCGAAGACGACGTCCTGCCGGCGCCCGGCGTGCCCGACCGGGAGGTTTGGGTCACGGTGCGGCCCGAGGGCTTCATTCCCGATGAGAACGGTCCGCTCGTCTGCCGTCTGACGACCGTCGAGACGATGGGCCGCGACACGAGCGTCGTGTCGGAGCGCGACGACTGCGAAGCCGTGACGATCCGTTCGATCATCAGCTCCGAGAACGAAGTGGACGCCTCGAAGGAGACGGTCCGCTTCAGCCTGAAACCCTACAAAGTCCACCTCTTCGACAGGGATACCGAAGAGCGTATTTACGTGAAAGAAGGCTGAGCGATGGTCGGTAATCGGTGGAAGGCTTGGCTGTACCTGCTGCCCGCGGTCGTGTTTCTGGGCTTCTTCATGGTCTATCCCCTCGTGGACGTATTCGTCTACTCGTTCGAGGAAGGCTATAATTCCGCGTCCCAGAGCTACTTCGGCGTGGGCGCCTACAACTACTCCTACGTCCTGCACGATCCCTATTTCATGCAGGCCGTGAAAAACACGTTCATCCTCGTGATCATCACGGTGCCGGTCTCGACGGGCCTGGCGCTGCTGATCTCGCTCGCCCTGAATTCGATCAAGCCCCTGAAAGAACTCTTCCAGACGATCTATTTCCTGCCGTATGTGACGAACACCCTGGCCGTCGGCCTCGTCTTCATGATCCTGTTCAAGAAGACGGCCTACTCCGAGGGCCTGATCAACCTGCTGATCAACGCGTTCGGCGGGAAGTCCGTCGACTTCATCGACGGTCCGTACTGGGCGAAAATGCTCGTCCTGTGCATCTATACGGTCTGGATCGTCCTGCCGTTCAAGATCCTGATCCTGACGAGCGCGCTCGCGTCCGTGAACGAGGTCTACTACAAGGCCGCGCGGGTCGACGGGACGTCGAAGAGCCGGATCTTCGGCCGCATCACGCTCCCGATGATCTCCCCGATGATCTTCTACCTCGTGATTACGGGCTTCATCGGCGCCTTCAAGGCCTATGCGGATGAAGTCGCCATCTTCGGTACGAACCTGAATGCGGCGGGGATTAACACGATCGTCGGCTTCGTCTACGATATGCTGTACGGTGACAGCGGCGGCTATCCGTCCTACGCATCCGCAGCTGCATTGA
>JAGDBR010000008.1 GCA_017958935.1 Lachnospiraceae bacterium
AGAAGTTCCACCCTCAAACCGGCTTCACCAGACTCTCTTCACACTCTTCTCACCGATCACGATCTTTTCTTCTTTATACAAATGACCGAGCGCCTTCTTGAAGCCGTTCTTGCTCATATTCAGCTCGCGCCGGATGATCTCCGGAGACGCGTTGTCCGAGAACGGCAGCTCGCCGTCGTACTCGTCGATCTTCTTCAGGATCGCCGCCGCGTCGGCCTCGATCTGCCGGTAAGCCTTCTCACGGACCGACAGGTCCAGCTTGCCGTCCGGGCGGACGCGCATGACGCGGCCCTCCACGGCCTCGCCGGGCCGGTAGGTCCTGAAGACCTGCGGCTTCGGGATCAGGCCGTAATAATAGCTGCCGTCCTTTTCGACGGCCACGAAGGCGCCGACGTCCGGATTCATCCGGTACACATAGCCGCGGAACGCCTCGTCCTTCACGAACTCACCCTGCTGCGCGGCCTTCAGCCGGTCATAGACCTTCATCGTCGCCGAGAGCCGGCCGCTCTTGTCCGTGTAGACGTAGACCAGGATGCGGTCCTGCGCCCTCAGGCTGCCCTCCGTCTCTTTATAAGGCAGGAACAGGTCCTTCTCCAGTCCCCAGTCCAGGAAGGCGCCGATCTTCGTCACGGCCTTGACCTGCAGGTAGGCCATCCCGCCGGCCATCACGAGCGGCTCGCGCACCGTGGCAATGAGCCGGTCTTCCGAATCCCTGTACACGAACACGGTGATGCGGTCGCCGTCCTTCGTGCCTTCCGGCACCTGTTTCCGCGGCAGCAGCACGACCTCCGTGCTCTCCTCAAAACCTAAAAAGGCCCCGAATTCCGCGATGCGTTTCACGGTCAGGGTCTGCTTCTTTCCTACTGTGATCTTTTCCATGGTCTCTCCGTTCTCAACAGGTCCTGCGGAAGGTCCGCAGGGGGCGAAGCGCTGCTTCGCGCAGTCTTTCGTCAGAAAAGGAAAGG
This sequence comes from Lachnospiraceae bacterium, assembly GCA_017958935.1. Next base: position 966 of record JAGDBR010000008.1, read on the forward strand.
CAGTGCAGACACTGCCTTTCCTCCTGTAAGGGATCCTGCCGCCGGGGCAGTTTCCCTGCGGGTCCGCGCCGCTTTCGCGGCGCTTCCCGCCTGTTCATTCAGCCTGAGGTGCTTTACGCTTCGACCTCTCTGCCGTACATCTCGCGAAGCTCGCAGAGGTGCTTGTAGCGCTTGACCGCTTCCGCGGCTGCCTGCGCGAACAGCTTCTCCGCACGCTCCGGGAAGGAACGGGTCAGGGACGAATAACGGGCCTCGTTCAGGATGAACTCCTTGTAATCGGTCGTCGGCTCCTTGGAATCGAGCGTGAACGGATTCTTGCCCTGTTCCATGAGTGCCGGGTTGTAACGGAACATGTTCCAGTAACCGCAGTCGACAGCCTTCTTCATCTCGGTCTGGCAGTTGACCATGCCGCCCTTGATGGAGTGCATCTCGCACGGCGCATAACCGATGACGAGCGACGGACCGTGGTACGCTTCCGCTTCCTTCAAAGCGTTCAGCGTCTGGTTCATGTTCGCGCCCATCGCGACCTGCGCGACGTAGACGTAGCCGTAAGACATCGCGATCTCGGACAGGCTCTTCTTCTTGATGGCCTTGCCGGCCGCGGCGAACTGCGCCACCTGGCCGATCTGGGAAGCCTTCGAAGCCTGGCCGCCGGTATTGGAATAGACCTCGGTATCGAAGACCATGATGTTCACGTCTTCGCCGGAAGCCAGGACGTGGTCCAGGCCGCCGAAGCCGATGTCGTATGCCCAGCCGTCGCCGCCGAAGATCCAGACGGACTTCTTGGACAGATACTCTCTGTTATTGGCAATGTCCTTGCAGACGTCGCAGCAGCACGCGTTCTTCTCCGCGAAATCAGCCAGTGCCTTCG
>JAGDBR010000102.1 GCA_017958935.1 Lachnospiraceae bacterium
AAGCTTGCGGCCATCGCGGCTTCCTCCGCGGAATCCTTTGAGAAGATGGTGGGAGAGAAGCCCATCGTCGCCATGCTGTCGCATTCCTCCTACGGCTCGGCGAAGAACGACGACGTCGCGAAGGTGCAGGAAGCCGTCGGCATCGCGAAGGAGAAATACCCGGAATACCTGATCGACGGCGAGCTGCAGCTTGACGCCGCGATCGTCCCGGCCGTCGGCGCCTCGAAGGCTCCGGCTTCCCCGGTCGCCGGCAAGGCGAACGTCCTGATCTTCCCGGACCTCGACGCGGGCAACATCGGCTACAAGCTCGTGCAGCGTCTGGCGAAGGCCGAGGCGTACGGTACGGTATGCCAGGGCATTGCCGCCCCGGTGAACGACCTGTCCCGCGGCTGCTCGTCCGACGACATCGTCGGCGTCATCGCGATCACGGCCGTCCAGGCGCAGGGCTGACGTCCAAAAAGGTTGCATTCGCAGCGCTTGTCGTGTATAATGCCATCAGGAACCAAGGAAAGGAGATTGAAAGATGAACGGTAATTTTGACGGAAAGATCGTGGTCTGCATCGGCCGTGAATCCGGCTCCGGCGGAAGACGCGTGGGCGTCGCGCTTGCGAACGCGCTCGGCGTGCAGTGCTATGACAAGGAGCTGATCGCGCTGGCGGCAAAAGACTCCGGCCTGTGCGAAGAGATCCTGGATTCCTATGACGAGAAGACGACGCGTTCGTTCCTGTATTCGCTGGTGATGGACACGTACTCGATGGGCTACCATGCGGCGCCTGTCGACATGCCGATGGAGCAGAAGGTGTTCCTCGCGCAGTACAATGCGATCAAGCAGATCGCGGAGAAGGGCTCCTGCGTCATCGTCGGCCGCTGTGCTGACTACGCGCTGGAAGGCGATCCCGACATGATCTCCGTCTTCATCACGGGCGAGCAGGAGAGCAAGATCCACCACATCATGGAGACCTACGAGTACGACTACAACGCCGCAAAGGACTACATGACGAAGACGGACAAGCGCCGCGCGAACTATTACAACTACTACTCGAACAAGAAGTGGGGCGCCGCTTCCACCTACGATCTGTGCCTGAACCGCACGAAGCTCGGCTTCGACGGCTGCGTGGAGGCGATCGTGGAATTCATCCGCCTGCGCGAGCGGCAGAAGAAAGAAGAAGCGAAAGCGGCTTCCGCCGAATAATCCCCCGCACGAAGCAAGGGAGGGGCCGTTGAAAGCCCCTCCCGTTTTCGGTTTTATCGATTGTTTGCGCTTCGCCGCTTTACGCCTGTTCCTCGTAGGCAATGCCCTTGCTGTCGAGGAATTTCCGGACGGAATCGTCCCAGTAGCGGTCCAGCGACTTGTCGAGCGTGAAGCCGCCGTAGGCGATCCCCGTCGTCAGCGTCAGGACCTTGCCGCGGTAAGACACGTTGACGGAGAGCGAAGAGACCTCGCAGCCGGAGAAACCGGTACGCTTCACGAGGGCCTCCGTCGATTTCTTCGACGTGACGAGCACGATCCTGAAGGACACCGGAAGCTTCTTCCCCCTGATGAGGTCGGTCGCGACGGGGCGGAAACGGCCCCAGGACACGCAGTTCTCCTCCGGCTTGTTTTCGTCTTCTTCGAAGAACTCCGGGTTGAGGATGCCGCTGACGTTGACGGTGTAAGCGGTCGTGAAATTAGCGTCGTGCAGCAGGAACTGATCGAAGGCGTCGTCCGAAAAGAGCAGACGCGTGAAAGCCTTCAGATCACTGATCGTGACGGACAGCATCGGAAGATCCTTTCTGGATGTGATGTCTGCATCGTATCATAACTACAACGGAAATACAAGGTATCATCAAATGGCTAAGAGAAAATGGGGCGACCGCAAGGACGGCACCCTGATCCGGGATCTGGACTCCATGCATTTCATCATGGCGCATATCTACCGGAACCGCACCGATAACGAAGCGTTCATTTCAGAGACGTTCGACCTGACGAACCTGGAGCCTTACCTGGAGAAGAAGAACGAAGGGAACGAAGGCTACCGCTACAACGTGTTCCAGGTGCTCGTGTCGGCGTTCACGAAGGCCGTCCACCTCAGGCCGCGCATGAACCGCTTCATCGTGAACCGCAACTATTACCAGCGCAACGAGGTCACCTCGGCATTTGTCGTCCGCGTGAAGATGCAGGACGAATCGAACGAGGGTCTGGCTTTCGTCCATTCGACGAAAGACTCGACCATCGACTCGATGCACGACGAGATCGTCCGCCAGATCATGGGCGCAAGGCACCAGTCTGACGAGAACACGGACACGACGACCGACGCGATGGACATGTTCAACCGCATGCCGCGGTTCTTGTCCCGCTGGATCCTTTCGTTCGTCCGGTTCCTGGACAAGCACGGCTGGGTGCCGCAGTCTCTGATCGAAACGGACGCAAACTACGCAAGCGTTTTCTTCACAAACCTGGGCTCCATCAAACTTCAGGCGGGTTATCATCATTTGTCAAACTGGGGCACCACTTCCGTCTTCGTCATCGTCGGCGAGCGGAAAAAGCGGCCGTTCTTCAATGAAGACGGCACCTACGAGATGCGCGATTCCATCGAGATCGGCCTCACGGTTGACGAACGCATCGCAGACGGATATTATTATGCGAAGACCATCCGTCTGGTGAAAAAACTGATCGAAAATCCGGAACTTTTGGAGTTACCGTTTGGAGAGGAAATTGATTATGAGTGAGATCACGGCAAAAGCACCCTGGAAGGACCACCTGGGAGAGATCCCGTTCACGCTGGATTATTTCCAGGGGTCCATGTACGAAGCGGTCGAGAAGATCGCAAAACAGTATCCGAACTACGTCGCGTTCGATTTCATGGGACGTCCGACGACCTATTCACAGCTGATCGCTCACGTGAACACCTGCGCGAAGGCGCTGCGCACGATCGGCGTCCGCGAGAACGACCATGTCACGATCGCGATGCCGAACTGCCCGCAGGCGATCTACATGTTCTATGCGGTCAACCTGGTCGGTGCGATCGCGAACATGATCCATCCGCTGTCGGCGGAAGCGGAGATCGAGTTCTACCTGAACGAATCGAATTCCGTCACGGCCATCACGCTGGACCAGTTCTACGGCAAGTTCGAGCGCATCCGCAAGAACACGAACGTCGTCAACATCATCATCGCCTCCATCAAGGACGCGCTCTCGAAGCCCATCATGGCCGGCTATATGCTGACCGAAGGCCGCAAGATCGAGAAGATCCCGAAGGAAGCGCCCGTCATCATTTGGCGCGATTTCGTCGGCATGGCGCGGCACTGCTTCTACAACTACAAGGTGTCCCGCAAGCCGGACGACACCGCGGTCATCCTGTATTCGGGCGGCACGACCGGCCACACGAAGGGCATCGAGCTGACGAACATGAACTTCAACGCGCTCGGCCAGCAGGTCGTCGCGACGAACCCGATGTTCCGGCCCGGCGACAAGATGCTCGCCGCGATGCCGCTGTTCCACGGCTTCGGCCTGGGCGTCTGCATCCACACGATGCTGTCGCAGGGCGGCCGCTGCATCCTGATCCCGCGCTTCACGGCCGCGTCCTACGCGAAGCAGATCGTGAAGTATCAGTGCAACTTCATTGCCGGCGTCCCGACGCTGTTCGAGGCGCTGCTGCGCATCAAGACGATGGAGAAGGCGAACCTGTCCTGCCTGAAGGGCGTCTTCTCCGGAGGAGATTCCCTTTCTCCGGAACTGAAAAAGAAATTCGACAAATTCTTATACGACCACAAGTCGGTCATTCAGGTCCGGGAAGGCTACGGCACGACCGAGACCGTGACGGCCTGCTGTCTGACGCCTCCGAACCAGTTCAAGGCAGGCTCCATCGGCGTTCCCTTCCCCGACACCTACATGAAGATCGTGGAACCGGGCACCGACAGGGAGCTGCCGTACGGCGCCGAGGGCGAGATCCTGCTGGCCGGCCCGACCGTCATGAAGTGCTACATGAACAATCCGGAAGAGACCGCGGACACGCTGCGCAAGCACGCCGACGGCCTGACCTGGGTCTACTCGGGCGACCTCGGCACGATGGACAGCGAAGGCTTCGTGTACTTCAAGGGCCGCGCGAAGCGCATGATCATTTCTTCCGGCTACAATGTGTATCCCGCGCAGATCGAGAACATTCTGGATTCTTACGAGAAGGTCCAGATGAGCTGCGTCATCGGCGTTCCGGATCCGTACCGCATGCAGAAAGTCAAGGCGTTCGTCACGCTGAAGCCCGGCATCCTGCCGTCCGAGGAAGTGAAGCAGGAGATCCTGGCGTTCTGCCGCAGGAACATTGCGAAGTACGCGATGCCTTACGACATCGAGTTCCGGGACGAGATGCCGAAGACGCTTGTCGGAAAGGTCAACTTCAGGCTGCTGGAAGAAGAGGAGCTGAAGAAGATCGAAGAAGCGAAGAAAGCCGAAGAAGAAAAAACGGAGTAATTCATGAAAAAAACGAATGTCCTGTTCGTGACGTCCGAAGCCGTGCCTTTCATGAAGACGGGAGGACTGGCCGACGTGGCCGGCTCCCTTCCGAAGCATTTCAACAAGGACAAATACGACGTCCGCGTGATCATGCCGAAGTACACGTGCATCAAGGACGCGCTGAAAGAGAAAATGGAATACGTGACGCATTTCATCTCCGGATTCAATTTCCGCGAGCAGTATGCCGGCCTTCTGAAAGCCGAGCTGGACGGCGTCACCTTCTACTTTGTCGACAATGAATTCTATTTCTCGGGCGGCCGTCCCTACGACGGCGGCCTGAAGGACATCGAAAAATACGCCTTCTTCTCGAAGATGGTGCTCTCGATGATCCCGCACATGGGCTGGAAGCCGGACATCATCCACTGCCACGACTGGCAGTCGGGCCTGGTGCCGGTCTACCTGAACGATTCCTTCCAGGGCGACCCGTTCTTCCATCACATGAAGACGGTCTTCACGATCCACAACCTGAAATTCCAGGGCGTCTGGAACGTGAAGCAGATGATGGAGAAGACGGGGCTTTCGTCCTACTATTTCACGCCGGACAAGATGGAGGCGTACGGCGACGGCAACCTGCTGAAGGGCGGCCTGGTCTACTCGGACCGCATCACGACGGTCTCCGAGACGTACGCGTGGGAGATCCGGACCCCGTTCTACGGAGAAGGCATGGACGGCCTGCTGAACGCGCGCCGCGACGTGCTGTCCGGCATCGTGAACGGCATCGATACGGTCGACTACGATCCTGAAAAAGCTTCGGACGTCGCGTTCCCGTTCAATGCGGATACGGCCCGGAAGAACAAGGTCAAGAACAAGCTCGCGCTCCAGAAGGAGCTCGGCCTGAAGGAAGATCCCGACGCGATCATGGTCGGCATCGTGACCCGCATGACCGACCAGAATTGCATCGACCTCATCAACTGAGAGATGAACGACATGACGCAGGACGAGCGCATGCAGTTCGTCGTGCTCGGCACGGGCGAAGACCGCTACGAGAACATGTTCCGGTATTTCGCGTATCTCCATCCGGACCGCGTGTCCGCGAACATCCTGTATTCGGAGCCGCTGGCGAGCCGGATCTACGCGTCGAGCGACGCGTTCCTGATGCCGAGCCTGTTCGAGCCGTGCGGCCTTTCGCAGCTCATGGCGCTCCGGTACGGATCGCTCCCGATCGTGCGCGAGACGGGCGGCCTGAAGGACACCGTCAAGCCGTACAACGAATTCACGCACGCCGGCACCGGCTTCTCGTTCGCGAATTACAACGCGCACGAAATGATGGCGATCGTCCGGTACGCACACAGCATCTACCGGGATCACCGCGACGACTGGGACCGCATGGTCGTGCGTGCGATGCGGGAGGATTTCTCCTGGGACAATTCCGCGAAGAAATACGAAGCGCTTTACGATCAGCTGGAAGCGCAGAAACTGATTGAGGAAACACCGCTGGATCTATGAAGACTTTATTCAAGGTTTTGTCGCTGATACTTGTCGTATGCCTGCTGGGATCCTTTGCCGGCATGGTCTACACGCTGATAAAGGGGCTTTTCAGCCTCTTTTTCATCATCGGCGGGTTTCTGGTCGGGTTCATCGCGATGTCGCTTCTTTTGAGGCGTTTTTCGCGTTCCTACGACGAAACGCATCCGGAGACGCCGGACAGTGAGGGTGAAGGCCGCGCAGAATGAACGAGATCGTACTCGAAAATGTCTCGAAAAAAGTCCGCAAGACGACGCTGATGAACAGCGTCAGTTTCCGTCTGCCCTTCGAATCCGTCAGCGGCATCATCGGGCCGATGGATTCCGGAAAGAGCACGGCACTGAAGCTGATCTCGGGCCTTGAAAAGCCCGACGGCGGAAGCGTGCGCTTCGTCGACGGGACGACGGGACTCGACGTCGGCCGTCCGCTGACGGGGATCCTGATCTCGGGCACCGGCATGTATCCGAGCCTGACCGTGAAGGACCATTTCGAGCTCAAGACGCGCCTCATGGGCCTGCCGTCCGAAGCGGGCGACGCGATGATGGAGCGTTTCAGGATCTCGAACATCAAAAGCATCCGCATGGGGCTTCTGACGCTGCAGCTTCGGAATACCGTGGGCATCGCGCTCGCGCTGCTCGGGGATCCGCCGCTCGTGCTGCTCGACGAGCCGGTCACGGGCTTCCGCTATCAGGACATCGACTTCATCAAGGCAGTCCTGAAGGAATACCAGCTGCAGCACCACGCGACGCTCGTCATCGCATCGCGCACGACCGAAGAGATCGCCGACCTCACGGACACCTTCATCTTCCTGGAGGAGGGGAGTCTTGTAAAGGCGGACACGAAGGCGGACATCGTGTCGAACCTGCCGGGCTACATCAAGCTGATCGCGGACCCGCTGCAGGACGCGAAAGACGTGCTGAACGCGCATGAGATCTTCAGCTATCAGACGAAGGGCGAACGCATCCTGTACATCTTCGAGAAGCTGGATCAGGCGGACGAGATCCGCCGGATGCTCGAAGAAGCCGGCGTCGCCGTGACGGAATGCGCCGTCGTGCACGACACGATGGAGGATTACTTCGCGGCCGGCAGGAGAGGAGGCGGACGATGACCGGTGTCCTGAATGCCAAACTGTACCGCCTGCGCCG
>JAGDBR010000103.1 GCA_017958935.1 Lachnospiraceae bacterium
GACCGAGACTGAAACTGAAACAGAATTTGAGACGGAGACTGAAACAGAGACAGAAACGGAAACAGAGACGGAAACAGAAACGGAGACCGAGACAGAAACGGAGACCGAGACCGAGACCGAAACGGTTCACGTCCATCTGCTGAGCGCGCAGGAAGCGCATGCTGCAGGCTGTACGGAAGACGGCAATGAAGCCTTCTGGTTCTGCACGGACTGCGGCCTGTACTTCAGCGATGCGGACGGGACGAACGAGATCCCGGGACCGGTGATCCTTCCGGCGCTGGGCCACGCGCCGGGAACGGCGGTGCGCGAGAATGAGGCTGCGGCGACCTGTACGGCAGCCGGCGGCTACGATGAGGTCACGAGATGCACGCGCTGCAGCGAGGAACTGTCGCGCAGCCATGTGACGCTTGCGGCCCTCGGGCATACACCGGGAACGGCAGTACGCGAGAACGAGGCCGCGGCGACCTGTACGGCTGCCGGCGGCTACGACGAGGTCACGAGGTGCACGCGCTGCAGCGAGGAACTGTCGCGCAGCCATGTGACCTTTGCAGCGCTCGGACACGATTTCCCGTTCGGCCCGACTGCAACGGCGGGACCGACCCTGTGCACGCGCTGCTCGGAGCCGGCGCTGACGTTTACTTATAACGAAGCCACGCAGACCATGAGCTATACGATCCATCCGGAGTTTTACCAGGCCCTGGCAGACGGCGGCTACTTCGGCAATCTCTACGCGATAGACGAAGACGCGGGGGTCAGGAACGAGCTGTCGGAAAACGAGTACTGGACGCCGGACAGCGGAAGGACCGGGTCGATCGCGATCCCTTCCGGAAGACCGGGACAGTACGCATCGGCCACGGTGCTGTTGACCTATACTGACGGAGCCACGGTCGCGTATCAGGCCCGGGCACCGTATCAGAGCATCCGGGTCGCATACTGATACTGTTTTGGCAAAAAGCGGTCCGCTTGCGGACCGATAACGAAACCATGGCGGAGGTCCATCATGAAAAAGAACCACAATAAGAAACACGGCGGTCTCAGCGCCGCAATCGTCCTGCTCGTTCTGGCGCTGATATTCTTTACTCCGGGCCTGTTCACGAAGATCCTGCCCGAAAACATCACAAAGCCGTGGAATCAGCTGGTCTGGGATCTGTTCGTGAAGGACCGCGAGTCGGCGATCACGGGCGGCAAGATCCTGGCGTGCCTGATGTCCGTCGTCTACGCGGTCGGGCTGGCGCTCCTTCTGAAGGTGATCCTGAATGCGGTCCACTTCAAGCAGCAGCGGGCTGAGACGGTGAAGATCGTGCTGTCGAAGGTGCTGTTCTTCCTGATCGTCGTGATCGGCATCCTGGTCGGCGTGCGGTGCCTGGGCATCGACGTGACGGCGATCCTGATCGGCGTCGGTATCGTCGGCATCGTGATCGGCTTCGGCGCACAGTCGCTCGTACAGGACCTGATCACGGGCCTCTTCATGATCGCGGAGCGGGATTTTCAGGTCGGCGACATCATTACGATCGACGATTTCCGCGGCGAAGTGAAGTCCATCGGGCTTCGGAGCATCTCGATGCAGGACGGCGGCGGGAACCTGCGCATCATCAATTATTCCGAGATCGGCCAGATCGTGAACCTGTCCGCAGTCGCTTCGACGGCGGTCGTCCGCGTACCGGTCAGCTATAAGGACCCGCTGGAGAAATGCGAGAACGCGGTCATGGCGGCGCTCGAGCCGCTGACGGAGGAGTATCCGGAGATCTTTAAAAAGACGCCGGTCTACAAGGGCGTCGACGATCTCGGCGAGGAGGCTCTTACGCTGCTCGTCACGGCGGAAGTCGACGAAGCCGACATTTTTAACGCGAAGCGCATCATTCAGCGCGCGATCCGCGTAGAAGCGGAAAAAGCGGGCCTGCAGACGCCGGTCGAGGTCTGAGCGAACATCGGAGGGACAGCATGCTTTACAGACAGGACGGGTACGGAAACGAATTGTCGCAGCTGGGTTTCGGCTGCATGCGCTTTACCCGGAAGGGCAGCGCGATCGATTTTGAGAAGGCCGAGGCGCAGATCCTGAAGGCCTACGAGCTGGGCGTCAATTATTACGATACGGCTTATATCTACCCCGGCAGCGAGGAATGCCTCGGGAAAGCGCTCGAAAAGAACGGGCTCCGGGAGAAGGTCCGCATCGCGACGAAGCTGCCGCAGTACATGGTGCGGTCGGCGGCCCAGGCCGAGAAGATCTTCGGGGACGAACTCGCCAGACTGCGGACGGACCATGTGGACTATTACCTGATGCACATGTTCACGGACATCGCGGAATGGGAACGGCTGAAGGCTTTCGGGATCGAGGATTGGATCGCGCGGCACAAGGCGGACGGTAGCATCGGCCAGATCGGCTTCTCCTACCACGGCGATTCCGACATGTTCATCAGGATCCTGGATGCGTACGACTGGGATTTCTGCCAGATCCAGTACAATTACCTGGACGAGCATTCCCAGGCGGGCGTGCGCGGTCTGAAGGCCGCAGCCGGAAAGGGCATCCCGGTCATGATCATGGAGCCGCTGCGCGGCGGAAAGCTCGTGAACCTGCCGGAAAGCGCGAAGAAGCTCTGCCGGGAGAGCGGCAGGGACTATTCGCCGGCGGAGTGGGGCTTCCGGTGGCTGTGGAACCAGGAAGAGGTCACGGTCGTCCTGTCGGGCATGAATTCGCTGGAGATGGTCGAAGAGAACTGCCGGATCGCGTCGGAAGCGGCGCCGGGGAATCTCAATGAAGCGGACGCCGGCGTGATCGGCGCCGTCCGAAAGGAGATCCGCGCGAAGGAGAAGGTCGGCTGCACGGGCTGCCGGTACTGCATGCCGTGCCCGAAAGGGGTCGACATTCCCGGCAATTTCTATTACTATAACATGATGTACATCGACAGGAAGATGCAGGCGCGCTCGGAGTTCGCGCAGGCCATGGGTTTCCGGAAAGAGCCGGGCTTCGCCTCCCAGTGCGTGGGCTGCGGCAAATGCGAGCAGCATTGCCCGCAGCATCTGCCGATCCGCGAAAAACTGAAGGAAGCCGACAAGGCGCTCCGGCCGCTGCCGATCAAGGCCGCGATCGAAGTCGCGCGGAAGTTCATGGTCCGGAAGAAATAAGACCGCCCGAAAAAGAGAGGGGCCGGGGCAGCAGCCCCGGCCATATATAAAACCTGATTGAAAAAAGAGAGGAAAAACCATCAGGTTCGGAAATGATCTTTTTAGGCGCCCCGGCCGGCACATGAAGCTGCACCGGCGAGGCTGAAATCCATACAGGTTTCTTTACGACTATTATGATAAAGGACGAATGTGAAGTCCGTTTGGCTAAATTATAAACTTTTTGTAAATTTTACGTAATCATTCACCGATCCAGACACAAAAGGAGCAGCAAATGAAGGTAGACGAGCGGTTTTTAAAGTATGTGGCGTTCGACACGACGTCGGACGAAGAGAGCGAAACAAGTCCTTCTTCCCCGAACCAGGCGGAACTGGGACGGTTCATCCGGGCGGAACTGGAGCGGCTCGGCGTCGAAGGCGCGGTGCTTTCCGACACGGGCTATGTGTACGGGTGGCTCCCGGCCAGCGAAGGCTGTGAAGACCTGCCGTGCATCGGGCTCATTGCCCACATGGACACGTCGGACGGGGCGTGCGGCGCAGACATCAAGCCGCGGTACCTGAAGTATGAGGGCGGCGACATCGTGCTGAACGAGCGCGTGACGACGTCGGTGCAGGACTTCCCGTTCCTGAACGACATGATCGGGCAGACGCTGATCGTGACGGACGGTACGACGCTGCTCGGCGCGGACGACAAGGCCGGCGTCGCGGAGATCGTGACGCTCGCGGAATATCTGCTCGAGCACCCGGAGGTGAAGCACGGCCGGATCGCGGTCGCGTTCACGCCGGACGAGGAGATCGGGCGCGGCACGGATCATTTCGACGTGGAAGGCTTCGGCGCGGATTTCGCCTATACGGTCGACGGCGGGCTCCTCGGCGAGCTGGAGTATGAGAATTTCAACGCGGCCGGCGGGCGCGAGACGTTCCACGGGACGAACATCCACCCCGGCAGCGCGAAGAACAAGATGAAGAATTCGGTCACGGTCGCCGCCGACTTCCTGCGGCTGTTCCCGGAGGCCGAGACGCCGGAGCGCACCGAAGGGTATGAAGGCTTCTACCATTTCATGGGGATCCGCGGTGACGTCAATGAGACCATGGTGCAGTTCATCCTGCGCGACCATGACCGCGCGAAACTCGAAGAGAAGAAGGCATACGTCGAGAAAGCCTGCGCGTTCATCAACGGCAAGTACGGCGAAGGCACCGCGACGCTTCAGATGCGCGACAGCTACTACAACATGAAAGAGCTGCTGCTGCCGCATATGGAGATCGTGGACCGCGCGAAGGAAGCGATGCTGAAGGCCGGCGTCACGCCGGTGATCCAGCCGATCCGCGGCGGCACGGACGGGGCGATGCTCACGTACAAGGGCCTGCTCTGTCCGAACCTTTCGACCGGCGGCGCGAACTTCCACGGCGTACGGGAGCTTGTCAGCACCGACGCGATGGAGAAGATGGTCGAAGTGCTGCTGAACATCGTCAGGGCAGACTGACGGACTTTTGAATAGACGCGAAATATGACAGGACGCGGGGCCGGACAGCCGGCCCCGCGAAAAGGAATTCCATGGCACGCCGTGCAATCACATCGAATCACATCGTCGAAGGCAGTGTCCCGAAAGGGATACTGCTTTATTTCCTGCCGATCTTTTTCGGCTCGCTGTTCCAGCAGCTGTACAATACCGTCGACGCGATCATCGTCGGCAAGTTCGTCGGCACCGAAGCGCTCGGCGCCGTCGGCGGCTCGTCCGGCCAGATCTCCGGCATCGTTTTCAACCTGCTGATCGGCATCGCGAGCGGCGCGACGGTCACCGTCGCCCAGCATTACGGCGCGGGGAACCTGAAGAAGGTCCGCGAGGACATCCACAACGGCATCACGATGGCCGTGATCGGCTCCCTCTTCATGATGGTCCTGATCTTCCTGCTCTGCCGGCCGATCCTGCGCTGGATGTCCACCCCGGAGGAACTGATGGAGCAGTCGGTCTCCTACATCCTCGTGCTCTTCATCAGCCTGCCCGTCGCCTTCCTGTTCCATATGGGGAGCGGGATCCTGCGGGCGCTCGGGGACTCCAGGCGGCCGCTGTATTATCTGATCGTCTGCTGCTTCGTGAACATCGCACTGGATCTGCTGTTCGTCGCGGGGCTGAAGCTCGGCGTCGTCGGCGCGGCGATCGCGACCGACCTGTCGCAGCTGATCTGTGTGATCCTGGTCCTGCGGCGGCTTTCACGCCTGCCGGAGGAGTACCGGCTGCAGGTGCGCGCGCTCCGCATCTATCCGGACGTCATGAAGGCGCAGCTTCGGATCGGCCTGCCGGGCGGCTTCTCGTCTTCTCTGTACGGCATCGCGAACATCATCATCCAGACCGCGATCAACGTCCTCGGCACGGCGACCGTCGCGGCCCATGCGGCCTTCACGAAGATCGACTCGCTGTACTGGCTCGTCAACAGCGCATTCGGCATCGCGGTCACGACCTTCGTCGGCCAGAACTACGGCGCCGGAAAACCGGACCGCGTCCGGCAGAGCACGCTGTGGACGCTCGTCTACGACATTCTCGGCAGCATCCTGATCGCTGCGCTCGTCCTGTTCGGCGGCAGCTTCCTGATGCGGTTGTTCTCGGACTCCGAGGAAGTCATTTCGATCGGTCTGCGGATCGCCCGGACGATCTGTCCGTACTATTTCCTGTTCTGCTTCATCGAGATCCTGTCCGGGTCGCTTCGGGGCCTCGGGAACGTTGCGGTCCCGACGGTGCTGACGCTTTCCGGCATCTGCGTGCTCCGCGTGCTGTGGGTCTTCTTCATCGTGCCGCTGAACCCGGCGCTGGAGAACGTCATGGTCGTCTTCCCGATCAGCTGGGGCGTGACGGCGGTGCTGTTCGTCATTTACTATCTGTATGACCGGCAGCGGCGCAAAAAGCGGCAGAAAGCCAGGGCCTGAAGCCGGATCATGTTTCTTGCGGGCAGGAGGATCTGTTCTCCTGCCCGTTTACTTTTGCGTGCGGTTGTGCTATGCTGATCCTCGATCAGGCATTCGGGTGTCCCAGGAGGGACATAACAAGGAAGCGGGGTGCGAATCCCCCACGGAGCCGCCACTGTGAAGGAAGAGTCCGGCATACAAGTGTCAATTGGAAACCGGGAAGGCCATGCCGGGCGATGAAGCCCAAGTCAGGAGACTTACCCGGATTCC
>JAGDBR010000104.1 GCA_017958935.1 Lachnospiraceae bacterium
CATCATGGCCCTTCGCGGCGACATGCCGCAGGACGGCGCGGTTTGCGAGGATTTCGTCCATGCGTCGGACCTGATCCGCTTCATCAAGGAGCGCGCGGACCTGTGCGTCGGCGGCGCCTGCTATCCGGAAGGACACGTCGAGAGCGTGAACAAGGCGGACGACTTGAGGCACCTGAAGGAGAAGGTCGACGCGGGCTGCGATTTCCTGACGACCCAGATGTTTTTCGACAACAACATCTTTTACAATTTCCTGTACCGTGCGCGGGACATCGGCATCCGCGTGCCCGTGCTGCCCGGCATCATGCCGATCACGACGGCGCGGCAGCTGAAGCGGAGCGTGGCGCTGAGCCAGACGAACGTGCCGGAGCGCTTCCGGGCGATCGTCGACTGCTTCGGAAAGGATCCGGCGGCCATGAAGCAGGCGGGCATCATCTATGCGAGCGAGCAGATCATTGACCTGATCGCGAACGGGGTGACGCACATCCACGTCTAGTCAATGAACAAGCCGGACGTCGCGGAAGGGATCCTGAACAATATCTGCGCGTTGCTGCGATAAGACGGCAGGATGCCGCGCCGGCACGGCCCGGGGCGGGAAGACGGAAACGGCGAAAAACGGACAAAAAGCAAGACAGAAAGCAAGACAGAAAGGCGTGACACCGGTGGAGGAATACGTCCCTTCTGACAATCTGATCAGGGAGACCCTGCGTTATTTAGGGCCGCGCGGCTTGGAGCCGGACGCGGCTCTTTTGCAAGCTGTCAGGGACGCCCTGAAGAAACTGGAAAAGACCGTCCGTCCGCGTTCGGTGCGGAAGGTCTTCCCGGTGCGCGTCGAGAATGATGTGATCTGTTTGGACGGAGCGGCGCTGACGAAGAGCCGCGACCTGTCCGCCAATCTTGACGGCTGCACGGAGGCCGTCCTGTTCGCGTGCACGCTCGGCGCCGAGGCGGACCGGCTGATCCGGCGGAGCGCCGTCCGGTCCATGGCCGATGCGGCCGTGTATCAGGCAGCCTGCACGGCGCTCGTTGAAGCGCTCGCGGACCGCGTGAACGCGGCGATCGAAGCAGAGGGCGCGCAGCGGGGCATGACGGCCCGGCCGCGGTATTCGCCCGGCTACGGGGACTGCGCGCTGGACGTGCAGCGGGACTTTTTCAGACTGCTGGAGCTGCCGAAGAAGCTGGGGCTGAGCCTGACACCGGCGCTGCTGATGGTGCCGGAGAAAACGGTCACGGCTTTTGTGGGGCTCATGCCGGCGAAAGACGGCGGTGAAGAAGCAGAACAGGCGCCGAAGGCAGAAGACGGCGGTGAAGCGGCGGAGCATCCGGCGGAAAGAACTTCCGCCGAAGGAGGACGGGAATGAAACTCAGGGACAGACTCGGAAAAGAGTGGCTTTTCTTCGACGGCGGGAGCGGGACGCTTCTGCAGTCGCGCGGCCTGAAGGGCGGCGAGCAGCCGGAGCTTTGGAACCTGAGCCGCCCGCAGGAGATCCTTTCGCTGCACCGGCAGTATCTGGACGCCGGCGCGGACATCATTGAGACGAATACGTTCGGCGCGAACCGGTTCCGTTTCGGCGCCGAGACGGCAGCCGTGATCCATGCGGGGGTGAAGCTTGCGCGGAAGGCGCGCGCGGACGCGGGCCGGGAAGAGGACGCGTACGTCGCGCTGGACATCGGTCCGACAGGGAAACTGCTGAAACCGATGGGCGACCTCGACTTCGAAGACGCGGTCGATGCGTTTGCGGAAGCGATCCGTTACGGAGCGGAAGCGG
>JAGDBR010000105.1 GCA_017958935.1 Lachnospiraceae bacterium
CCGCTCGACGCCGTGCTTCCCGACCAGCATCTTCCGCGCGATCTCGCAGATGCGGTACAGCTCGTCGACCGGGACCACGTCCTCATGCGCGGCGATCTGGAACACGCTGTCCGCCGACGTGTAGACGATCAGGTCACCTGTCTCGACGTGCTGCCGGCCGAATTCCTTGATGACCTCGGTGCCGGAGTACGGCTTGTTCGCCAGGACCTTGCGTCCTGTCTGCCGCTCGAATTCCTCGATGATCTCCGGCGGAAAACCGTCCGGATAGGTCGGGAGCGGTTCCGGCGAAATGATGCCGCCAAGCTCCCAGTGGCCGATCGTCGAATCCTTGCCCATGCTGACTTCGTTGAGTTTCGCGAAGGTGCCCAGCGGTTTCTCCACGCCGCCGCCCACGCCGTCAATGTTGAACAGCCCGAGCGATTTCATGGCCGGGCAATAGAAATCCTCGTGGTTCCGGACCGCGCCGAGCGTATTGCTGCCCTCGTCGTTCCACAGGGCGGCGTCCGGCAGCTCGCCGACGCCGAAGCTGTCCAGCACGATGATAAATACTCTCTTATTCATAGATACTTCCTCGGGATCACGCGATCTCCAGCGCGATCTCCATCATGTCGGTAAAGGAATTCTGGCGCTCTTCAGCCGTCGTGATCTCCGGATGCACGAAGGAATCGCTGACCGTGCAGATCGTCAGGGCCTTTTTGCCGAGGCGCGCGGCGTTGCAGTACAGTGCGGCGCTCTCCATCTCGACGCCCAGGACGCCCATTTTCGCCCAGTCCATGCCGGAATTCGCGTCATCGTAGAACTTGTCGGACGAGAACATGTTGCCGACCTTGTAGTTCAAGCCTTTCTTCTCGCAGGCGTCAGCGGCCTTCCGCAGCAGATCGAAGTCCGCGATCGGGCTGAACTGGCCGGGGAGGCGGTACTGGGAAGCGAAATTGCTGTCGGTGCAGGCGGCCTGCGCGAGGATGATGTCGCGCACGTGCAGATCCTTGTCGAACGAGCCGCAGGAGCCGACGCGGATGATCGTCTCGACGCCGAAGAACGCGAACAGCTCGTACGAGTAGATGCCGATCGCCGGCATGCCCATGCCGCTCGCCATGACGGACACGCGCTTGCCCTTGTAGGTGCCGGTGTAGCCCTGGACGCCGCGGACGTTGTTCACGAGCACCGCGTCTTCCAGGAAGTTCTCGGCAATGAATTTCGAACGGAGCGGATCGCCCGGCATCAGGACTGTCGGGGCGAAGTCGCCGACCTTCGCGTTAATGTGAGGGGTTGGTACTGACATAACTGATCTCCTTTATGTTCTGTGCTCGGCGGGGCTCAATACCCGCTGCCCTGGCCGTCTTTTTCCTCGGCCTTGACGATCTTCACGATGCGGCTCGTGCCCAGGCGGGACGCCCCGAGCTCGATGAACTTCTCAGCGTCCGCGATCGACGAGATGCCGCCGGCCGCTTTCATCCGCACGCCCGGGCCGACGTTCGCCGCGAACAGGGCGATGTCGTCGAACGTCGCGCCGGCTTTCGAGAAGCCGGTCGAGGTTTTGATGAAATCCGCGCCGGCCTCGGTGACGAGACGGCACATCGTGACCTTCTCTTCCTCCGTCAGCAGGCACGTCTCGATGATGACCTTCAAGATCCTGCTGCCGCAGGCCGCCTTCAGCGTGCGGATCTCGTTCAGCACGTAGTCCGTGTTCCCGGCCTTCAGCTCGCCGATATTGATGACCATGTCGATCTCGTCGGCGCCGTTCTGCAGGGCGTCGACAGTCTCCATCAGCTTCACGGCCGTCGTGTTGTAGCCGTTCGGGAAGCCGATGACCGTGCAGATCTGCAGCCTGTCTCCGACGTAATCCTTTGCCCGTCTGACGAAGCTGGGCGGGATGCAGACCGATGCCGTGCGGTACTTCATGCCGTCGTCGCAGATCCCCCGGATCTCGTCCCAGGTCGCCGTCTGCGCAAGCAGCGTGTGATCGCATTTGCTTAAGATTTCCTGAATGTCCATGTTTCTTCTCCTGTATGACGGGGCAGTTGCCCCGCTTATTGACCGGAGGACGCCGCTTTCCGGAGCGCGCCGCGCCCGTCTTCGCCCGTCTTCCGGAACCGTCCGTATTTAAATGACGCCCATCTTCCTCAGCCGTCTGTACACGGTGCTGACCAGCATCTCCATCGCGACGTGGTTCTTCCCGCCTTCCGGCACGATGATGTGCGCTTTCTTCTTGCTCGGTTCGACGAACCGCTCGTGCATCGGCTTCACGGTCGACAGATACTGCTCCATGACCGACTCCATCGTCCGCCCGCGGTCCCGGATGTCGCGCTTTGCGCGCCTTAATACGCGCACGTCGGCGTCCGTGTCGACGTACACGCGGATGTCCATCAGGTTCGCGAGCTCGTCGTCCGTGAACAGCAGGATCCCCTCGACGATGATCAGCGGCCGGCTCTTCAGGACCAGCACGTCATCGGCGCGGTTATGCACCGCGAAGTCATACTGCGGCACCGTGACGTCCTCTCCCGCCTTCAGCGCCCGCAGGTGCTCGGTCATCAGCGGGATGTCGAGCGACTCCGGGTGATCGTAATTGATGCGGCAGCGCTCCTCGTACGTCAGCTCGTCGTGCCGCTTATAGTAGAAGTCCATCGACAGCAGAACGGCCTCGTTCGGAAAGGCGTCCATCAGCCGCTGCGCGACCGTCGTCTTTCCGCTGCCGCTGCCGCCGCAGATCCCGATGACCAGCGGCTTCATGAAACGATCCCCTTTTCTTCCTGTTCCTTTTTGCGTTTCAGCCAGCAGCGCCGGCACATCGCTTCGTACCGGGAATTGCCGCCGATCAGGACCTGGGCACCTTTGTAGACGACGTTGCCCTGATCGTCAAAACGCGCGTTCACGGTCGCCTTCGCGCCGCACCGGCAGACCGACTTGATCTCGGTGACGGATTCGGCGATCTCCAGCAGGCGTTTGCTGCCCGGGAACAGATGCGTCAGAAAGTCCGTGCGCAGGCCGAAGCACAGCACGGGAATGTTCTTTTCGAGCACGAGGTCTCCGAGTTCGTCGACCTGCTTCTCGGTCAGGAACTGGCATTCGTCGACGATGACGACGTCGCAGTCCGCGTAGTTCTTCTCGTACAGCCTGTACAGGTCCATGTCGTCCGGCACCATGATGCAGGGCGCTTCGAGACCGATGCGCGAGCGCACGACGGCCTTTTCTTCGCGGTCGTCGATCGCCGGCTTCATCAGCAGCACCTTCATGCCGCGCTCTTCGTAATTGAATTTCGTGATCAGCGCCTGCGCCGTCTTCGAGCAGCCCATCGCGCCGTATTTAAAATAGAGTTTTGCCATCTTTTACTCCACCGCCCCGAGGATCAGCGGCCGCACCGGCGGTGCCACCGGTTCGACCGTCAGTGCGCCGAGATACGTGCGCACGGCGCTTTCCAGCTTCTTTTCGTCCGACGTGTAGAACACCGCGATCGGATCGTCCTTCCGGATGCGGTCGCCGGTCTTCTTCAGGATCCGGATGCCGGCGGTCATGTCGATCTTGTCGGCCATCGTGTTGCGGCCGGCGCCCAACAGAAGGCTCGCCGTCCCGATCGCCTCGGTATCCATCCGCGTGATGTATCCCGACCGGTCCGCGGGGATCTCCCGCACGACCGGCGCCGTGCCGAAGAGGCTGTAATCCTCCGTGACGGCCGGATCGCCGCCCTGCGCTTCGATCATTTCCCGCAGTTTTCCAAGCGCTACGCCGCTGTTGAGTGCCTTGCGCGCCAGGACTGTGCCTTCGCGCATCGTGCCGGCGAAGCCCGCAAGCGTCAGGATCGCGCCCGAGAGCGCCTCGCAGATCTCCTGCAGGTCCTCCGGTCCGCGGCCCTTCAGCGTTTCGACCGCCTCCTGCACTTCGAGCGCATTGCCGACGTACTCGCCGAGCGGGCGGTCCATGTCGGTGATCAGCGCCATGATCTTCTTGCCGGCCTTCTTCCCGGTGTCCACGAGGATCTCCGCCAGCGCGCGGCTGTCCTCGTAAGTCTTCATGAACGAGCCGCTGCCGGTCTTCACGTCCAGCACGATCACGTCGTCGTCCGCCGCGAGCTTCTTGCCCATGATGCTGGAAACGATCAGCGGGATGCTGTCGACCGTCGACGTGACGTCGCGCAGCGCGTAAAGCTTTTTATCGGCCGGCGCGATCTCGCGGCTCTGACCGACGATCGCGAGCCCTGTCCGGTTCACGATGTCGATGAATTCCTCTTCCGACAGGTCCGTCCGGTAGCCCGGGATCGACTCCAGCTTGTCGACGGTCCCGCCGGTATGGCCCAGTCCGCGGCCCGAGATCTTCGCGACCGTCACGCCGCAGCTGGCGACGATGGGCCCGACGATCAGGCTCGTCTTGTCGCCGACGCCGCCCGTCGAATGCTTGTCCGCGCGCACGCCCTTGATCGCGGAGAAATCCATCCGCTCTCCCGAGTCGCGGATCGCGAACGTCAGTTCCGCGATCTCGTCGCGGTCCATCCCTTTGAACCAGATCGCCATCAGCAACGCCGCGGCCTGGTAGTCCGGGATCTCATTCTTCACATATCCTTCCGTGAAGAAGCGGATCTCTTCGCGCGTCAGTGGATGTCCGTCACGCTTCTTCCGGATCAGATC
>JAGDBR010000106.1 GCA_017958935.1 Lachnospiraceae bacterium
AGCGCAAAGGTCCTGATATTATAAGTCAGCAGATTCGTCAGCTGAATGTATTTGCGGCTACGCGCGACGTACGCGTCGGTCGCTTCCTGCGATACGGCCCCGCCGTTCGCCTCGATCGCCGTCAGCAGCTTCTGGAGCTTGGGCGTCTGGCGTTCCTGGTCCTTCGTGTAGATCAGGTACAGGATGCGGTAGATCCGTTCATAGAGAGGGCTGCCCTTCGGCAGGTCGGAAAGCTCTTTCTTCAGGTCCTTCGACCGCGCGCAGTAGGCGCGGTCTCCGCCTTTCAGGAAGAACAGGTGGAGTCCTCTGAAATAGTCCGCCATCCTGGCCTGGCTCGCATGGCAGATCATGGCGACGAGGATCACGATCCAGATGTAGAAAGACCAGTTGATCCCGGTAAACGGAATCGTCTCTTTCATCATCCTGAGGCCGAGCGCGATGTAGATCGCGAGATAGTTCGTAATGTCCACAGCACCGTCCAGGACGCGCCCGAGCTGGCTGCTGGTATGCGTCAGCCGGGCGATCTGCCCGTCGCAGCAGTCCAGGATCGCCGCGAAGATCACGAGGAAGATGCCGATCAGGTTGATCCACCGGTTCTGCGGATAGAACAGGATGCCGCCGCACAGACCGACCGCCAGCGACAGCAGCGTCACGGCGTTCGCGGACCAGCCGCCCTTGATGAACAGGTGCGTCAGCCGGATCGCGAAGGGCCCGTAGACCAGGATGTCTACCGGATCGTCGGTGTCCTCGGATTTCCGAGACGCCTTGATCTCTTCCACGTCCTTCTCGATCCAGGGCGCGTCTTCCCACGTCCCGGTCTTCTCCGCCGCCCTGTGCTTTCTGTTCTTCATATCCATGCTCATCGTATCTCTTCCCGCTTTCTCCTATGAAGTCTGTCCGTCCATGCTGCCGCATCTGTTCCGGCACCTGATGATTTACCTTACTATATTACCACCTTTCGCCATTTCTTCAAGCCCCTTTTTCGAAGCCGCGGGCCGTGTTCCGGCCGTTTCGGCCGCCGGAACGGAAGCCGCCGCGCCCGGGGCCTTGCGGCACCCATTTCTTCCTTGCGTTTTGGCCTGTTTGATACTATGATATAATCAGATCCACAGGAGGAAACGACCATGATCAAATGTCCGGGCTGCGGAAGCGCCCTGCAGTTCGATCCCGCCAGCCAGCAGCTGACCTGCCCGCACTGCAGCGGATCCTACGATCCGGAAAGCTTCCGTGATTATCCGTATACCGAAAAAGCCGAAGAAGGCCGGAACGTCTTCGACGTCGTCGCTTACAAGTGTCCGAACTGCGGCGCCGAGCTGATCACGACCGAAGACAAGGCCGCCTCCTTCTGTTCCTATTGCGGCTCGAACGTATTGCTCGAAAGCCAGATGTCCCGGCTGGAGTATCCGTCGAAGGTCATCCCGTTCAAGGTCACGAAGGAACAGGCCGAAAAGAACTATAAGAACCGCCTCGCCGCGTCCCTGTACGCGCCCTCGGCCCTGAAAAAGGCCGCGCTGGACCGGTTCCGCGGCATCTACATGCCGTACTGGTCGTACGACATCCGGACGGACGACCATGTGTCGGCGCGCGGAAAAAAGGAGCACCGCAGAGGCGACTACATCATCACGGAGCACTATAACGTCCAGGCCGACGTTGAGGGTTCCTACGAAAGCGCCTACTTCGACGCGTCCTCGAAATACGCGGACGAATTGAGCCGCTCCGTCAAGCCGTTCGAGACGAACGAAGCCGTCGGCTTCTCTCCCGCTTATCTCTCCGGTTTCTATGCCGATGCCGGCGACGTGACGCAGGGCATCTATAAAAAGGACGCCGAAGATCTGGCGGACCGCTTCTTCGACAAAGAGGCCGCCTCGAACAGAGAAGTGTCCCGCGTCAATGCGGAAGATTCCGTGAAGAAGGCCGTGAAGCCGACCTCCACGCGGTCTTCGATCAGCATGTTCCCGGTATGGTTCATGTCCTGCCGGACGCAGGATGACAAGCGCATCAGCTATGCCGCTGTCAACGGCCAGACCGGCAAGGTCGCGGCCGACGTCCCGATCGATTTCACAAAATACCTGATCGGCTCGCTGCTGCTTGCCGTCCCGATCTTCCTGCTGCTGACCTTCCTGTTCACGCTGACGCCCGGCAAGGCCATGGTCATCTCGATCGTGCTGAACATCGTCGGCATGCTGCTGCTGAACGGGAACATCAACAAGGCGATCGTCAGCGAAGAGCGGCTCGACGACAAGGGCTACATCAGCAAGATGGGACGCGCGGAAAAAGCCGCGATGAGGAAGCGCGAGGAGGAGAAAGCCAAGAAACGCGCACGGAAAGAAGACATCGGCGGAAAGATCATCACCGTCATCTTCATCGTGATCGGCGCAGTGATCGCGGCGCCGCTCCTGTTTTCCGTCCTGACGTACGTCGTCAGCGTCGTCTATTATCTTGCGACCGAAGAAACGATGCTTTTCATCATCGCGGGCGCGGCCCTGATCGGGCTGTTCCTCGTATTGCGCGCGGTGTTCGGCGATAAAAAACGCCGTGCCGAGAAGAAAGCGGAAAAAGCCGCCGGGAAGGAGCAGGCGCCGCCGGATGCGGAAGATCCGGCCAAGCGGGAGACCGTCGGCGAGCACAAAGGCCTGATCCTGCTGCTGCCGTTCCTCGGCATCCTCGCCTGCGTCGCGGTCTTCATCATCAAGCCGGTCGCGGATCTCTGGTACTACGGCGCGACGATCCTGTCGATCCTGCTGATGCTCGTTTCGATCTTCCAGATCATCAAGTACTACAATCTGCGCACGACCCACCGGATCCCGCAGCTGCTGGCGATGCTGCTCGCCGGCGCGCTGGCGTTCGGCGCCGTCTCGCTGCACGCGCAGCCCGTGCGCGCCGCGGGCGGCTATCAGGTCCTGATCGACGACGGTGCGGACCTGCTCTCCGACAACGAAGAGTACCTGCTGAACGCGAAGATGCAGGAGCTGGTGTCCTTCGGGCACGTCGGCTTCGTCTCCGTCGATTCGAACAGCATGTCCACGGCGTCCTTCGCAAGGGATTACTATCACAGCCGGTTCTCGACGGACAGCGGCACGATCTTCGTGATCGACATGGACAACCGGATGATCTACATCTTCTCGGACGGTCAGAACTACTCCTACATCACCGACACGAAGGCCGAGAGCATCACGGACAACGTCTACAAGATGGCGTCGAACAAACGCTACTACGCCTGTGCCGAGGAGGTCTTCACCGAAGTGAAGACCGTGCTCGAGGGCGGGAAGATCGCCGAGCCGATGAAGCACATCAGCAACGCGCTGCTCGCGCTCCTGATCTCCTTCCTGTCGAACTTCCTGATCGTCGACTTCATGTCGCGCCAGCGTCCGGCCAGCGATTCCGAGCTTGCGCGGTCGGCACAGAAATACTTCGCCATGAATAACGTGCAGGCGGTCTTCACCGGCTCGTCCAAGCGCTATTCGCCCGTCCAGTCCTCCT
>JAGDBR010000107.1 GCA_017958935.1 Lachnospiraceae bacterium
CGTCCGGCCCTGTGCCGTCAGGGCTGCCGCCCGTTCTGCCAGGTCACCCGGCACGGCTGCGTGTCCCGTGATGAAGGCTTCGTTCCCCGCATAGAGCGTCCGCCCGTCCACGACGGCCTTCAGCCCGTTCCCGGGCAAGGCTTCGAACCCGCCGACAGCCGCGTCCGCGTACTTTTCCCGCGGCACGTATTCAATGACCGCCTTCGCGAGCGGATGCTCCGAGCCCTGTTCCAGCGCCGCCGCAAGATACAGCAGCGTTTCGCGCGAAACGTCCCCGGCCGTCAGCACGTCCGTCACGACCGGCGTTCCGGCCGTGACCGTACCGGTCTTGTCGACGGCCGCAAGCTGCATCTTCCCGGTCTGCTCCAGGGCTTCCGCCGTTTTGAACAGGATCCCGTGCCGCGCCCCGATGCCGGAGCCGACCATGATCGCGACCGGGGTCGCAAGCCCCAGCGCGCACGGGCAGCTGATCACGAGCACCGAGATCGCGCGGGCGAGCGAGAAACCCGCCGGCGTCCCCAAAAGCAGCCAGACGATCAGCGTCAGGAGCGCGATGCCCATCACGACCGGCACGAAGATGCCGGAGACCTTGTCCGCGGTCTTCGCGATCGGCGCCTTCGTCGCCGCCGCGTCGCTGACCATCCGGATGATCTGCGAGAGCGTCGTGTCCTCGCCGATCCGGGTCGCCCGGCAGCGGATGTAGCCGGACATGTTCGTCGTCGCGGCCGAGACAGCGTCGCCGGGCTTCTTGTCGACCGGCATGCTCTCGCCGCTTAAGGCGGCTTCATTGACCGCCGCTTCTCCGTCCACGATGACGCCGTCCACCGGGATGTTCTCGCCCGGGCGGACCGCGAAAATGTCGCCGGTCTTCACCTGCCCGATTGGCACCGTGACCTCCTCGCCGTTCACCACGAGCACGGCTTCCTGCGGGCTCAGCTTCATCAGGCTCTTCAGGGCGTCGGTCGTCCGGCCCTTCGAGCGCGCCTCCAGCATCTTGCCGACCGTGATCAGCACGAGGATCATCGCGGAGGACTCAAAATAGAAATCGGGCATCTCGGTGTATTTCAGCGGGCTGATCCGGATATGCAGCTCCGCCGTGCTGTACACGAAGCCCGCCATCGAACCGACCGCGACGAGGCTGTCCATGTTCGGCGCGCGGTGGAGAAGGCCCTTGAAGCCGTTGATGAAGAACTGCCGGTTGATCAGCATGACGACGGCCGCAAGCAGCAGCTGCACGAAGCCGTTCGATGCATGGCTGCCGATCAGCGCCGGGACCGGAAGCCCCAGCATGTGGTGCCCCATCGAAATGTACATCAGAACGAGCAGGAAGCCCAGCGAGATCCAGAAGCGCCGTTTCAGTTTCGGCGTTTCGGTGTCTTCCAGCAGCTTTTCCTGCTGTTTCAGGCGCGCGGCATAGTCATCCGCCTGCCTGTTTTCCGCCCCGTCCATCAACGAGGCGCCGTAGCCGGCATTTTCGACCGCGCGGATCACTTCCGCCGGCGTACCGCCGTCCACGATCATCGAATTTGTCAGTAAGCTCACGGAAACAGACCGTACGTCCTCCAGCGAGGACACGGCCCGCTCGACGCTCGCGACACACGCCGCGCAGCTCATTCCCGTGACTGCGTATTTCATCATCGTCCAATATCTTCTTTCATTCTGCGGTCGGCAGATATCTTCCCATATATCATTATAGGCCCGCGTCCGGGCTTCGTCAAGGAACGCGGGACCGGGCTTTCGCCAAACAAAGCGCCCGGGCTTTACTTTTTACGCGTTTTGAGTATGATTAAACCGTATGGGCGCCCGGGCGGCAGGACCGCGCCGGCGCCGGAAAACGCGAAGGGGAAGATTTATGATGGGAATGCGGGACCGCAACACGCCGAACAATACAGCCGGAAAGGACCGTACGGGCAGGCAGGCACCGCTGCCGGTCCGGACGCTCGTTCAGGTCGCCGTCATGGCCGCCCTGCTTGCGATCTGCGCCTGGCTCACCGTCCCGGCCGCCGTTCCGTTCACGATGCAGACGTTCGGCGTCTTCCTCGCGCTCAAGCTTCTCGGCGGGAAAAAGGGGACGCTCGCGATCCTCGTCTACATCCTGCTCGGCGCCGCCGGGCTTCCGGTCTTCTCGTCCTTTAAGGGCGGGCTCAGCGCCCTCGCAGGCCCTACGGGCGGCTACATTATCGGCTTCCTGCTGACCGGCCTTCTGTATCTTGCCGCAGCGCGTCTTGAAAAAAACGCCCGGCGCGAGGACGTCGTCCTGTTCGCCGGGCTGCTGCTCTGTTATCTTTTCGGAACGCTCTGGTTCCTGCACGTCATGTCGGGTCAGGGCAAGGCCTACACGTTTATTGAGGGGCTTTCCCTGTGCGTGCTGCCGTATCTGATCCCCGATCTTGTCAAGCTCCTGCTGGCCGACCTGCTGAGCCGGCGCCTGAAGAAGCTGCTGCGGGATTGACCGGCGCCGAAGGGCCGGCCCGCTGCGTCACGCTTCGTGCATTTCCGTCAGCACCTGTATCGCTTTCCGGTATCCTTCGAAGCCCTGCCCGGCAATGACTGCGGCGCAGGCTTCCCGCACATAGGAGATCCGCCGGTACGGCTCTCTTTCATCGGGGTCCGTCAGATGCACCTCGACGGCCGGCAGCGCCACGGCTTTCAGCGCGTCGGCGATCGCGACGCTCGTATGCGTATAGGCCGCCGGGTTGATCACGATGCCGTCGTAACGTCCCAGGGCCTCCTGGATCGCGTCGACGATCGCGCCCTCATGGTTCGACTGGAAGCAGTCCGCCTCCGCGCCGGCCTCCGCGGCCGCGGTCCCGATGAACGCCAGCAGGTCCTGATACGTCCGCCTTCCGTAAATGTCCGGTTCCCGGACGCCGAGCATGTTGATGTTCGGCCCGTTTATGACTAAGATCTTCATCATTATCCCTCCCGGGTGATCCGCTCGATCTGCTCGCGCGTCAGCCCGTATTCCGTCAGTTTCCGTCCGTCCAGATCGCATACTTCATCCGCGAACGCTTCATACAGCGGTCTCCGCGCTTCGTACAGTTCGTTCAGACCGATGTCCTGCGACAAGGGGCGCCCGGCGTCCGAAAGCGTCCGGATGTCCCGCTTCAGCCAGATGATCCGCCCGTTCTGATGCAGCAGCGGATAGTTCTCCGGCCGCGTCACGACGCCGCCGCCGGTCGCGATCACCGCGCCGGAAGCCTTGCCGGCATCCCGCAGCACCGCGGTCTCCATCCGGCGGAACGCCTCCTCCCCTTCTTCCGTGATCAGCGCCTCCGGCGTCCGGCCGAAGCGCTTTTCGATCTCTTCGTCGGTATCGATGAGCGTCCGCCCCGACGCCTCGCAGAGCGCTTTGGCGAAGGTCGTTTTCCCGACGCCCGGCATGCCGATCAGCACGATGTTCTGCTTTTCCTTCAGAAGCGCTTCATAGACACGGTCCGTTTCGCCGTCCGCGACCGGCCGCCCCGTGAAGAGCTCCGCGCTTTTCTTTGCCTGCGCGACGAGCATGTACAGCCCGTTCTCACAGGGGATCCCCAGCTGCTCCGCCTGCATCAGCAAGGCGGTCCTGCAGGGATTGTAGATCAGATCCAGCACGCCCCTGCACTGCGGGAATTCCCGAAGGTCCGCCGGCGATCCGCCGTTGTCCGGATACATGCCGGCAGGCGTCGCGTTGACGATCACCTCGGCGTCCGCGGCCGCGTTCGTTTCGGGCAGGCTGCGGCTGCGCACGACGATCTCCCGCGTGCCGAGGTCCTTCAGCCCCGCCTGCACGGCCTTCGACGCGCCGCCGTTTCCGAGCACGAGCACCTTCTTCCCGGCGACGTCGATCCCCGAATGCTTCACGAGCGCGGTAAAGCCGTACACGTCCGTCGTGTCGCCGAACAGGCGCCCGTCGGCAAGACGCAGCACCGTATTCACGCTCCCGGTCCGCCAGGCGTCCGGGCTCAGTTCATCCATGCATTCAAAAGCCTTCTGCTTGTAGGGCACCGTCACGTTCAGGCCCTGCCAGTCTCCCGTCCTTAAAAAGGCTTCGACCTCTTCCGGCTCTTTTTCAAACAATTCATAGGTATAATCCGCAAGCCGCCCGTGGATCTCGGGCGAATAGCTGTGCTCCAGCTTCCGCCCCAATAGCCCGCAGCGTTTTCTGTTATTCTTCACTACGCCGGCCGTCTTCTCCTGATAGTCCCGGCTGATGGCGAACAGTTCCTCGAACAGCGGCGCCA
>JAGDBR010000108.1 GCA_017958935.1 Lachnospiraceae bacterium
AATGAAGGCCGCGTGACCACGATAGAAGAGGTCATGCGCGACATCCAGGGCCCGGATTTCCCGACAGGTGCGGTGATCCAGGTGCGGAAACGCATCCACCAGGCATACAGGACCGGCCGCGGAAAGCTGCGCGTACGCTCGGTCTATTCGATCGAGCCGATGGAGAACGGCCGGAACCGGGTCATCATCACGGAGATCCCGTACCTCGTCAATAAACAGCGCCTGATCGGAAAGATCGCGGATCTGCACCGGGCGAAGAAGGTCGAAGGCCTGATGGACGTCCGTGACGAGACGAACGACCGCGAGGGAACGCGCATCGTGATCGAGCTTCGGCATGACGTGAACCCGAACGTCGTCATGAACCGGCTTTTAAAGCACACGGACCTGCAGACGACTTACGGCGTCATCATGCTGGCGCTCGTAAACGGCGAGCCGAAGGTCTTAAACATCCTGGACGCGCTGAAACACTATATCCGCCACCAGGAAGAGGTGGTGACGCGCCGGACGCAGTTCGATCTGAAAAAATCGGAAGAACGCGCGCATATCATTGAAGGCCTGCTGATCGCGCTCGACAATATCGACGAAGTCATCCGGATCATCCGGGCGGCCGCGAACGTGAACGAAGCAAAGGCGAATTTAATGGATGCCTTCGGACTGACGGATGTCCAGGCGCAGGCCATCGTGGATATGCGGCTCCGTGCGCTGACCGGGCTGGAAAGAAGCCGGCTGGAAGAAGAGTACGCAGAGCTTAAGAAGACCATCCTGCGCTTACGGGAGATCCTGGGCAATGAAAACATCCTGCTTGCCGTCATCCGTAACGAACTGGCTGCGATCGCAGAAAAACACGGAGATGACCGGAAGACGCGGATCGAAAACGATGAGGACGAGATCGAGGATGAAGACCTGATCTCCGAGGAAGATGTCGTCATTGCGATGACGAAGCTTGGTTACATCAAGCGCATGTCGCTCGGCAATTTCCGTGCGCAGAACCGCGGCGGCCGCGGCATCAAGGGCATGGCGGTCTTGAACGACGACTATACGACGGGCCTGCAGGTGACCGGTTCGAAGGACAACATGCTTTTCTTCACGAACCAGGGCCGCATCTATCTTCTGAAGGCGTATGAGATCCCGGAGGCCAGCCGGACTTCCCGCGGCACGCCGCTGATCAACCTGATCCAGCTGCAGCCGGGCGAAAAGGTCACGGCCATGATCACCTCGAAGGGGCTTTCCGAGGATGAGTTCGAACAGCGCTACATCCTGATGGCGACGAAGAGCGGCACGATCAAAAAGACACCCGCGAAGGAATACGCAAACGTCCGGAAGAACGGCCTGATCGCGATCACTTTGAAGGACGGCGATGAGCTGGTGAGCGTCAAGGATTCGGCAGGGGACGAGGATATACTGCTCGTTTCGAAGAACGGCAATTCGATCCGCTTCAATGAAGAATCGGTCCGCATCTGCGGAAGAAGCAGCATCGGCGTGCGCGGCATCAGCCTTTCAGAGGACGACGAGCTGGTGTCCATGGAGGTCGCGTCGGAAGACCAGGAGATCCTGTTTGTCTCCGAAAACGGTCTCGGCAAGCGGACGCTGATGGGCGATTTCAATCCGCAGGGCCGCGGCGGCAAGGGGTCGCGCGGTTATACGATCACCGAGAAGACCGGAGGCCTGGTCGGCACGGCGACAGTCACCGGAGACGACGAGATCTTATTGATGACGACGGAAGGCATCGTGATCCGGACGGTGATCGAATCGATCCCGGTTTTGTCAAAAACGACGTCGGGCGTCAAGCTCATGAATATTGACCGGGAAGGCAGTGCGAAGGTCGCGAGTTTCACGATCATTCCGGCATCGGCGAGCGAAGGCGATGAAGAAACCGACGCTCCGGCGCAGGACGATGATTATGATGAGGACAGCGCCGGAAATGAAGGCGCTGCGGAAGAGAGCGAAGAATAAGGGAACGGGGCCGGCGCCTGCCGGCCCCTCTCTGCATGAAAAAAGGAGGGCATCATGGAAAAAACCAGACTGATCATTGT
>JAGDBR010000109.1 GCA_017958935.1 Lachnospiraceae bacterium
GTACCGGAAGGTGCTGGACACCGAAAGAAGGAACAGCGAGGGGCTTGCGCCCGTCCTGCCGCTGCTGGAGAAGATCCGCGCCCTGAAGACGGCGGAGGACCTGAATACGCAGGCGGCGGACCTGCTGCTGGAAGGCGTCGTGCTGCCGGTGCAGATGGAAGTGACCGCGGACATGGGGGACGCGACGAAGAACGCGTTCATCGTCCTGGGACCCGACATCATCCTGCCGGACACCACGTACTATGCGGAAGATAACCCCGCGGGCAAACAGCTGCTGGCGCTGTACGCGCAGATGGCGGCGCAGGTGCTTGCGTACACGCCGCTTTCCGAAGAAGAACAGAAGCAGTATCTGGACGACACGCTGGCTTTCGACGCGCTGGTCGCGAAGAAGGTCAAGAGCCAGCTGGAGTGGTCCGAGTATTATAAGTGCAACAACCCGATGCCGGCCGCCGAGGTCGCGTCGTACACGGCGCCTTTCGACATCCTGGGGGTGCTGAAGGCGCTGTACGGCGAGAATGCGCCGGAGACCCTGGTCGTCTATGACCCGAAGGCCGTCCGGGAGATGAACGGGTACTTCTCGGAGGAGAACTTCGCGCAGTATGTCCATTGGGCATATGTGCAGACGCTGCTCCGCGCGACCGCGTTCCTGTCGGAAGAACTGGCGGCTCTCGGCAAGACGTACATGCGCGCGCTGACCGGCGTCGCGGCGGATCCGGTGATCGAAAAGCAGGCCTACCAGACGGCGTCCCGGATGTATTCGGAGCCGGTCGGCGTCTACTACGGCCGCACGTATTTCGGCGAGGAGGCGAAGAAGGACGTCGTCGATCTCGTGAAGAAGATCATCGAGACCTACAAGCTCCGCGTCCGGAAGAACGGCTTCCTGGCCGAGCAGACGAAGGAGCAGGCGATCCGGAAGCTGTCGACGATCGAGGTCAAGATGGGCTATCCGGACACCGTCCGGAAGGTCTATTCCGAACTCGTATTCGACGAGAACGATTCGCTGTTCGCGATCATGTGCCGTCTGTCGGCGATCCGCGAAAAGGATATGCTGGACAAGCTGCTGAAGCCCGTGGACCGCACGGAATGGGCGATGCCGGGCCACATGGTCAACGCCTGCTACGATCCGAGCCGGAACGACATCACTTTCCCGGCCGCGATCCTGCAGAAGCCGTTCTATTCGCTCAAGCAGAGCGTCAGCGAGAACCTGGGCGGCATCGGCGCGGTCATCGGCCATGAGATCTCGCACGCGTTCGACAACAACGGCGCGAACTTCGACGAGAACGGCAACCTGAAGAACTGGTGGACCGAAGAGGACTTCGCCGCCTTCAAGGACCTGACGCAGCAGATGATCGAGCAGTTCGACGGCATCCCGTTCCACGGCGGTAAGGTGAACGGCGAGCTGGTCGTCAGCGAGAACATTGCCGACAACGGCGGCATGGGCGTCACGCTGGAGATCATGCATACGCTGGAAGACGCGGATTATCAGGCATACTTTAAGAACTGGGCGCGTGTCTGGTGCATGAAGGCGAAGGAGGAATTCATCCTGCTGCTGCTCGCGAACGACGTGCACTCGCCGGCGGAGCTGCGCGCGAACATGTCGCCGCGGAACTTCAGCGAGTGGTACGAGGCGTTCGGCGTCACGGAGAACGACGGCATGTACATCGCGCCCGAGAAGCGCATCAGCATCTGGTAAGGCGCGCCGCACGGCCGCCGGCGTCCAAAGACGCATTTTCAGACGGCGGCTTTCGGACGCGGAAGCGGGACAGAAGGAGAAACATCATGAGAAGGGTAGCGGCGCTGATGCTGGCATTTCTGCTGGCGGCAGCGTTCCTGACAGGCTGCGGGCAGAAGCCGGACAAGCCGCACGTCCGTGATGACGGGCGCGCACGGCCGTCTTCCTGCGGCCGGCTGCAGGTCCTGAACGGAAAACTCTGCGACGAGCACGGAGAAGCGGTCATGCTGCGCGGCGTGAGTCTGAACGGCCTGATCACATCGGAAAGCTTCCTGAACGAGGAACTGTTCGCGGAGCTCGCGGACGAAGGCGTGAACCTGTTCCGCCTGCCGCTGTA
>JAGDBR010000110.1 GCA_017958935.1 Lachnospiraceae bacterium
GCAGGCCTCATCCTCTTCCGATTCGTACTCCAGGTCCGTCTTCTTCCGGTCGCCGACGTAGAACAGATAGCTTAAGAAGCGCACGCGCTCCCGCTGCACGCCGTCCCCCATCAGGGCCGCCGCCGGCACGTCCAAAAGCTTGCCCATGATGTCCAAAAGCGGCGCCTCCACGGCCGTCACGACGTGTACGCCTGTCCGCAGATCGAAGGTCTGCAGGCCGCGGACATCGTCCTTGACGTTCCGGTCCAGCCAGGCGCGGATCCTGTTCAGCGTTGCCTTGTAATCCGCGGCCCTCGTCCCGATCACCAGAGGACGGATGTCTTCCAGCGCCTTCGTGATCTTCTCGCCGCCGGGCACCTCGCCGATGCCTTCCGTTCCGTCGGAAGCCGTCAGAACGACGACGTTTCTTGTAAAATACGGTGCGTGCGCACCGGAGAGATTCAGTTCCATGCAGTCATGTCCGGCTACCGGAAAGATCTCCATTTTTTCGATCGTTGGGAACATCACGTCTCCTCTTTTTTGCGGGGCCCGGCGTTATTCGCGCTGTTCACACCTCGTAGTCGAAGCAGCTCCTGTAGGCCGTGAACGGACGGACGTAGGTCTCCGCGACCGCCACGTGCGCGGGATGCACGGCATAGCCCTTCAGCGCTTCCGGCGACTCGAACGCGGAATCCAGCATCAGGTCCGCGTTCTTCGATGACGGCAGGCCGGTCTTCCGCACCATGATCCACAGCAGCCCGGGAATCACGCCATTCAGCCCTTCCAGGTTCTCCCGGATGCCGTCCTTGACCTTTTCCAGTTCCTCGCCCTGAAGCTCTTCCTTCAGTTTCCACAGAATGATGTGTCTGACCATTGTTGCCTCCTTTTGCAGTTTTTGTCTTACTTGCAGATGTCGATGTTCTCGCCCTTCAGGCCGATGTACGCTCCGTCCTTCGCTTCGTTCGAATCCGGATGCGCCAGCAGCCACTTGTTGCATGCCCGCAGCAGTCCGTCCTCGAAGTTCGCGACTTCGATGCCCGGCCTGTCGGTATTCGTGCCGCGCGGCAGGACCACCGCCACGCGGAAGCCCTTCTCCTCGTCCAGGTGGCAGGGCGCGTAATGCAGCGTCGTGGCGTAGACTTCGACGGCGACGTCCGCGGGCACCTTGAACGCCTTCACCTTC
The DNA here is from genome assembly GCA_017958935.1 of Lachnospiraceae bacterium. The sequence goes on from JAGDBR010000110.1 coordinate 1,163, forward strand.
GCGGTATCCAGCATGCCGCCTTCGATCTCGTCCTGTTTCGCCAGCAGCAGCACGAAGTCCTCCGTCCCGACGTTCACCTCGCTGTCGCGGTGATACTCCAGGCAGTTCAGCTTCGTGTTGCGGCCCCAGCACATGCCGAGCTGCACCGGCATGCCGCCGTAGTAATTGTTCTGCAGCTTGCCGAAGAGCTTCACGTACTCCAGGGAAGCGATCGACGGCCGGTAGGCCGTTCCCGTCTCCGGAAGCGGGATCGCGCGCATCGCGTCCAGCAGCTCCGCGGTGTCATAGCCTTCGAGGACCTGGCCGTAGGGCTTGAACGCCTCCGAATAAACCGATAAAAACTCCATGATCTGCTCCTTTCCTGCCGGCGTCGTCCTGCCGGCGCATTTTCTTTCAGCCTGCGTTTACCGTGTCAGGCGTCCGTTTCACAAGGTGTCCGCCACCAGGTCGAGATACCGGCATTCCTGCTCCGTCAGCTCCACCTGCACGGCGTCGATGTTCTCGCGCATCCTGCCGACGCTCGTCGTCGCGACGACCGCGAAGACGTTGACCTTCTGCCTGAACAGCCAGCTCATCGCGATCTGCGGGACCTTCACGCCCTTCTCCTTCGCGAGGATCTCGACGCGGCGGAGCCGCTCGAAGTTCTCGGGGCAGGCGTAGCCCTTCAGCGCGTATTCGTCGAGGAACTGCGCGGCATTCTGTTCGTCGGAAGCCTTCATCCGGCCCGTGAACATGCCGTGGCCGAGCGAAGAATACGCGACGACCGGCATCTGCGTCCGGACGTACCATTCACGCTCCTTCACGTGATCCGGCCCCGTGATCGCGACGCCTCCGCCGCCCCACATGTCCGTGATCTGGTCCGCGAGGCAGAAGTTCGGCGACGAGACCGTGAAGCCCTGCAGGCCATGCGCATAGGCGTATTCGTTCGCTTCCTCGATACGCGGGATCTGTCAGTTCGAGCCGCCGAACACGCCGATCTTTCCGGCCGCCTTCAGCTCGTTCAGCGTCTCGACGATCGGGCCGACCGCCACGTCCGGATCGTCCCGGTGCAGCAGGTAGATGTCAATGAAATCGAAGCCCAAAAGGTTTCTGGAGATTCCATAGTCCTCCAGGATCGCCTCCCGGCTCACGCGCTTCGTGCCGTCCTCCAGCGGATGGCAGCACTTCGACAGGATCACGAGGTCGTCGCGGCGTCCCCGCTCTTCGACCCAGATGCCGAGCGTCTTCTCGGAAAGCCCGTAGCGGCGCGCCGTGTCGAAGGTATTGATGCCCGTCTTGAAGATCTCCTCCAGGAACGCGGAATGGTCCTCGCCTTCCTGGATCATGTCGCAGCCTGCGCCGTAGAAGATCTGCGAGCACGGAAGCTGCACGCCCGGGATCTGTTTGTAACCGATCTCTGCCATTTCTGTCCTCTCCTTTTGCGTTCGCGCGCCGCATACCGGCCGCGCATTCCGATGTCCGCCCCGGTCCGTCTTCCGGTCCCGGGGCACGCTCCTTACAGTCCCGCGACCGGCACGTCCGGGATCAGGACCGCGTAGGGTCCCGCATAGCGGTTGTCTTCGTACCGTTCCTTCGAGAACACGAGTCTTCTCTCGGCGTCCGAAAGTTTCCCGTTGATCGAGCCGCCGGAAAGCGGCACGGCCTTCCCGTCCTCGTGAAGCAGGGACAGGCGGATCTCGCCGCCGAAGTTCCCGGTGAAGAAATCCGTCTGGAAATCCGAGAAGGACATGCACTCGAGCACACGCCCCTTCTTCATGTCTTCATAAGGCACCGTCCCGTTCCCGCAAGACATTTTCCTGTAATCGCCGGTCGGTTCGATGTCCAGGTACCGGCAGAACCGCGTTCCGCCGTGCAGCGTCTGCAGGACGCCGTCTTCGATGAGCACCCGGTCCTTCATCGGGATGCCTTCGTCCGAATACGGGTCCGACGCCAGGAGCTTAAGCTTCAGCGTCTCATATCCTTCGTCCGCTTCCTGCACGCGGTCGCCGCTTTTCCAGTCGGAATAACGCGGATAGACGATCGACGCGGCCGATCTGGCCAGATAATAGCTCAGCAGCTCGCCGACCTGTTCGCCGCGCAGGATCACGTCGTACGTGCCGCTCTTCGGCGCGCCCTGGGCGCCCGCGCGCAGCCGCACATCCTCGATGCCTTCCGCGACTTTCTGCTTCACGCCTTCGATATTGAAGCTGTCGTAGGAGAAATGCCGGTACTGCTCGACGTCTTCGGGCGACTTGCACTGGGTGACGAACTCGCCGCTCACCCGGTCGGTGCCGAAGGACACGTGCAGCCCGTTCGACGCGGCGATCTCGGTCTCGCAGCGCGTGACGAAGATCTCCATGGAATTGACGAACGCGTTCTCATCGGACGGAACGTTCAGCATCGCGTCCGCGAACGCCGCCGCGACCTCCTGCAGCGGACGGCCGCTCAGATCGGACGGGGACGCCTTGTACGCTTCGTCGACCGGGTCCGCGAGCCCGAAGAACGGATTCCGGACGAAGGCCGCGCCGAAATACGCGTCCCGGATCTTCTCCCGGATCTCTTCGTCCGTCATGCCCGGCTCGATGTTCGCCGCCGTCATGCCGCGGAACTTCGTCCCGTCCTCCTCGAAATCGCGGAACACGGTCACGTGATACAGCGTGATGTCCGCATAACGCGGCTGGTCCAGTTCCTTTTTAATGAAATACAACTCGGCACGCTCCTCGCGGGTCTTTTCGATCCGCCAGACCGCGACGCCTTCTTCTTCCAGCGCTTTCCGGATCTTTCCGATCATCTTCGCACCTCCTTAGCCCAGACGGATCCTGGCTTTGATCCAGGGACCGCCGTCCGAGACCTTGACCCATTCTTTCCAGCCCTTCCCGCAGGCACCGCCGCCGGAATGCCCGGCGTGCTGCGAGACCATCGAAATGGACTTCAAAAGATCCGGCACATAGCCCGACAGGACGATCGGCGAGAAGATGCGGCCGGTCAGTTTTCCGTCCTTGATCTCGCGCGCGAAACTCACCATGCACTGGATGCCCCAGTTCTTCGGGTCTTCCATGCCGGAGCTCGGCTCCTCCAGAAGCAGGCCGTCCTTCACGCTCGCGATCATCTCTTCGACCGTGCTGTCTCCTTCCGTGAACCAGGTGTTCGTCATGCGCGTGTACGCCTTGTGATCGACGGCTTCGCGGCGGCCGTTCCCGGTCGGCGCGGTGTTCAGCCGGGCGGCCGAGACTTCGTCGCAGATGCCCGTCTTCAGGACGCCCTTGTCAATGATCAGCGTGTTCCCGGCCGTATTGCCCTCGTCGTCGAAGAAGTAGGTCGCGACGTCTTCGTAGCCCGTCGCCGCGCCGTCGTACATCGTGACGAGCGGGGACGCGACGTATTCGCCGATAAAGTTCTTCGCGAGTGCCCTGTCCTTGACGAACATGTCCATCTCGACGCCGTGGCCGAAGGCTTCGTGGACGATCATGCCGGTGACTTCCGGCGTGCAGACGCACTCGTATTCGCCCGGCGTCAGCGGCTTGCTCTCCAGCAGGTCGATGACCGTTTTGCAGGTTTCGCCCAACTTTTCTTCGACGCTGTCCAGAAGCTCCGCGCCGCCGAGAAGCGACATGGACCGGTAGGAATCCTTGATCTCCTGCCCTTTCCGCGCCACCATGGCCAGCGCGGCGGACGTCCACAGCACGTTCTGTTCGAGGTCCCTGTTCTTCGACAGGAACAGCTTGTGGTAGAACTGGTAGGAGAAGCGCACGCTCACGTCGAGCAGGCGCTCATCCATCGAAAGGCCCTTTTCGCGGATCGCGTTCAGCCGCGTGACGACCGCTTCGTCGCCGAGCGCCTTCGGGTCCTTTTCATACGAAGTCGATTTGACGAACGTCAGCGGTTCGTCGGCCGAGACCGGCGTCTCGTACCGGGCGAACGCGCCCGCGCCCTTCAGTTCGCTTTCGATGCGTTCGAGCACCTCCGGGATGCCGGACGCATCCAGGCTGTTGGCGCTGTACTCCGCATAGCCGCCGTTCTCATGCACGCGCACGACGAAGCCGCGCTTGCCGAACGTGTTGTTCTCGGCGATCGAGGTGCCCCGCGCCGACACGGAATAATCCTTCGCGTCGACGTCGGACGCCAGCACCGACGCGTATGCATAGCGCTCCAGCAGCCGGGCCAGCAGCTGTTGAAGGACCGGTCTCATCGTCTGGAGCCATGCACCGGACTGTACATTCATGCTTTTTCCTCCTCTGCCGGGGCGCCGCAGACCGGCGCGTTCCCGGTCATTTGTATTCCCGAGATTCGTGACAGGTCATGTACACGATCTGGTATTTTTCAGCCGCCTGCGACAGAAAACGCAGGGCGCGTTCCGTCTTCTGCGTGTCCAGGTTCGTGAACGGGTCGTCCAGGATCACGAATGGTTTCTCCTCCGGGTACATCGCGTCGATGAACGAGAAGCGCAGACACAGCGACAGCAGGTCCTGGTAGCCCTTCGAGAACGTCGGAAGCTCCCGCATCCGGCCGGCTTCCGCATGGGAAAGCTCGCTTTTCGCGTTCAGGGAGTATCCCGGGTCTTCGCTGCCGGTCAGCCGGGCGAAGTAGCCGTTGAACGCCTGAAGGAGCGGCGCCGAATAGCGCGTCGTCATCGCGTCCTTCGCCTGCGAGAGCAGCGCGCGGGTCTTTTCGAGCAAACGGTAGCGCTCCGTCTCCCGGGCGTGCTTCTCCGTCAGCGCCAGGTATTCGGCATGCCCTTCCTCCCAGGCCTCCTGCTCTTCCCGCAGGTCCTCCGTCTGCCGCGTCAGGGCGTTGCGCTCCTTCCGCTTGTCTTCCAGCGCCCGTGTGAGCGCGGAAATGGCCTGTTTCGCGGCTTCCGCGTCCATCTGCGGCGCATTTGTCACGGAACGCCTCAGCGCGTCGATATCGTGCGTTTTTTCGAACGTCGAGAGCTGTTCCAGCGTGTCGTCCTCGCTGCGCTTCGCGTTCAGGAACGCGTTCCGCGCGGTGAGCAGGCCGTTCAGCTGCGTACCGGCGTCCTCCTCCCGGAAAAGCCAGTATTTGCCGAAGAACGAATCCAGCGCGCCGTTCTCGTATCCGGCTTCCCGCTGTGCGTCATCGAAGGCCGCCTGCCGCTCCAGGAGCCTTTCGCAGGCGGCAGCGCGCCGCGAGAGCGCGAGCAGGTCGTCCGCGAAGCGCGCGTCGCCGTTCTCGGCGCCGAAACGTCCGAGGAAGGCCGCAAGGCTTCCGGAAAGGTCCGCCTCCTCCGCGCGCAAGGCTTCTTCATCAACGGCCTCCGCCTTTTCGCGAAGGGCCGTCCATTCTTCTTTTTCTTCGTCTTTCCGCCGGACGTTCGCGCTGAAGAACAGCGCAAGGCCCGCGGCGACGAGGACGCCCGCGGCGACGAAGCTCCACGGCTGCAGGGACTTAAGCGCTGCGATCACAAACGACAAAACGAGCAGGACGATGCCTGCCGCCGCGAGCAGGATGCCCGCAAGCCGCCGCGTACGCGCTTTCTCTGCCGGGTCCTTCTTCTCCGTCCCGTAAGCTCTCGACAGGGTCTCGAAACGTTTCTTCTCGGCGTCCGTCAGCGCATGGGCGCGCAGCGTCTCCCACACGGCCTCCAGCCGGCGCTCGGCTTCCATCGCGCCGTTCAGTTCCTCTTCCCGGGGGA